>JBFHXQ010000035.1:0-12987 GCA_041598895.1 Woeseiaceae bacterium
CGACACTGGCCTGCATCTTTGTGTCGGCTGCCGAGAGCGCATCGTCGAGCGGTGAGGCGATCGTGTCGGCCTGCGGGATCTTTACGGGCACCATGACGTGCTCGTAGTCGGTGCCGCGCCACATCACATAGGGACCACCGCTCGACGGATCCGCAGGAATGTCCGCAAGCAGCGCAGAATCCGGCGAGAGAATCATCAGATGCGGGCCCTCGACGATCCACTCGTTATCGTCAGTAGGTCCTTCGGCATACGGATCGACGTTGCTCGCGCCACCGTCCCCGGCAAGCATGTACGCGATGCCCACGCGCTTCGTCGAAAACGGTGCCTTGTCCTGCCAGGCTTTGGCCCAGGCCATCCAGACATCGTCCAGGCACATCGGCGAGGCGACGCCGCGCGCCGCGAAGTCGGGCGGTGTCGGCATGCACGTATAGCCGTTGGTGCCTTTCTTCAGGACCTTTCCGTTCCAGTCCACGACGCGTGCGCCCTCGGCGTGCGATGCGTAGGTAGCGGACAGCGCGTCCTTGACGGCGGAGCTTTGCATCGAACCCGCAGTCGCAGCTGGCGGCTTAGCCGCATCGGCAGGCGGCTGTGAGGGTGCCTGTTCTTCGCGCGAGCAGCCAGCGAGCGCCACGGTAATCAAAACGACGCTTGCAGCGAGACTTCTGCGTAAAATCATTGCGGGTCCTCCGAACGGCAAATTTAATAAGAATTTATTCAATAACGATGGCTTTACAAGCGCATGGTATCGGGCCCAGGGGCGACACGGCCAGCTCCGCCGACCCCCGGCAATCTAAAGCTAGCAGAGGACCGGGGAAGCGCAAGCAGGAGACTGGCCGTGAGCGAACCCCTCTGTCATGATCGAATGCTCATGGAGGGACCGCGATGAAGGCCATGCTCGGCTTCCTGTTTTTCGTCCTGTTCCTGGCCGGTTTTGCGCTGGTCATGCTACAGGGCCGTCAGCTGGCAGGAAACAACCTGGCCGGAGGGGGCAGCAGTATCGCCGGAATCACCTGGCGGCCTACGCACATCGATGCGGACGTCGTGCCGGACGGCAGCGGACTTTTTCTGGAGATCGACGAGGACGGCAGCGTTCGGGGACACGGCGGATGCAATTCATTGTTCGCCACGCTCGCTGTCGCCGAAACAGGGATCAGGCTCGTGGATCTTGCAGCCACGCAGATGGCCTGTGAGGATGCCGTCATGCAGCGCGAATCGAGGTATCTCGAGGTGCTCGGCGACACGCGCAGACTGCAGGCAGACCGCCGCAATTTGCGTTTTCTGGACGATGACGGTGACGTCGTCATAGCGTTCGTGCCCACCGAACGGAAATAGGCCGTGGGAAAGTTCTGGCCGACGTCCGGGTGATGATCGACGCACGCAACACATCCGGATTCCGGTACCGCGCGGGCAGCCTGCCGATCGTCCTGATAGCGCTGATCGCAGGGGTCCAGCCGGCCCGTGCGGAAACGTTTTCGCTCACGCCGCTCGTCGGCTACCGATTCGGCGGGAGTTTCAACGTCAAGGATACGAGCGATGCCTACGAACTCGACGATTCATCGTCGAACGGCCTGATACTGAATATTCCGCACGCCGAGCAAACGCACTGGGAGGTAATTTATTCGCGGCAGTCCGCCGGCGCAGATTTCAGCGCTGCAACGATCAATGATGCTCGCGTCGATATTGAACTCGAGGTGCTGCAGCTCGGCGGCACCTATGCGGGAATCGGCACGCACGTGCGGCCCTATCTCGCGGCGACGTTGGGCGGAACGCACGTCACGGTTCGCTCGCGCGACAGCGAGAGCGATACGTTCCTGTCCGGCTCCATCGGCGTCGGGCTCATGATTCGACCGGAGTCACGGGTCGGAATCCGCATCGAAGCGCGGGCTTACGGAACCCTGACGGACTCGGCGACGGACCTGTTTTGCCGAACGGGCCCGGACCAGAATATCTGTGCGATACGCGTGGAAGCGGAGCTGTTGTCGCAAATCGAGACGTTCCTCGGCGTCGTCATACGCTTCTGATCGGGTGTCCGGCTCGCATATGCCCTGCAGCGTGCAGCGTAATAATTGCCTGTCGATGGCGGTCTCCCTGGGTGCTCCGACATCGTTACGGTAATCAGTCGTGCCTGCCCGCCTATGTATCGCCATTTTCGCGCTCGTCGTCACCGGCGGTGCTGCAGCAGAAATCAAAAACGGATTTGACCTTACCGGCGCGCTGGTACCGGTCGATGATATTCACTGGGGTGGAGTACGCCGCGACGGTATCCCGTCGATTGACGCGCCGAAATTCACCAGCGCCAACGATGCCGATTTTTTGAGCGAGCGCAGCCGGGTCCTTGGAATATTTCGAAACGGCATCGCGAAAGCTTATCCGATCAGCATTCTCGATCATCATGAGATCGTCAACGATCGCTTTGCTGAAGACGCTATCGTCGTAACCTACTGTCCGCTGTGTTTCTCCGGGATGGCGTTTCTCGCAAAAACGACAAAGATTCGCCTGACGTTCGGCGTCTCCGGACTCTTATATAACAGCGATGTCCTGATGTACGACCGCGAGACCGGTTCGCTGTGGTCACAGCTCAGATCGCAGGCGATCACGGGGCCGCTGCAGGGCATGCGGATTCCGGCCGTTCCGGCCGCCCACACGACCTGGCGCGACTGGCGCCGGAAGCATCCGGATACGCTCGTACTGTCGACGGATACCGGTTATCGTCGCAACTACCGCTCGAATCCGTACCGGGACTATCAGCGGTCGCGGTCACTGATGTTTCCGGTTGCGAACCGCAGCCGCGAATACCCGAACAAAGAGCTCGTGCTCGGCATCGATATCGACGGAGTCGTGAAAGCCTATCCGTTCACCGAACTCGAGGAGCACGGCCGAACATCGTTCGAAGACGATCTCGGCGGCATGACGGTAATCGTCGAATGGCAGCAGCACGACGCATTTGCGGCCATCCGGGATTCGTCGGGCGAGATATTGCCGTCAGTCATCGTCTACTGGTTCGCCTGGTACGCGTTCCATCCGGAGACGGCGATATTCAGGGCGACCGAGTAGCGGCGGCTGCCAGCCATCAACGTCGTTCGTACGTCAGCTTCTCCTCACGCAGGCCGTCCTTGCCGCGCATGACGAGATAGCCGTCGAAACGATTGTCATCGTGGCGATAAAAACTGATACCTGAAAAATGCAGCGCGTTGTCGGTTTTCTTGACGAGCCGAAACGTGACGTCCTCGGTCTTGTCTTCCCAGGCCGTGAAATCGGGATTGAAGTGTCGGACCTTGAGACTCAGCGTGCCGTTTTCCACCTTAAGCAGCAGCAGTTCGTACATGGCGACTTCGTCACCGTCAAACAGCTTGAACGTCCCGACCATGGTTCCGCCCGACGGCGGATCCCAGGTTTCCTCGAACCTCTGGCCGAATGCCGTTCCGTGCCAGGAACCCGTCAGCCAGCGCGCATCGTCGATCGTCGCAGAGGGCGGCGCCTCGCCATCGGCGAGCCTGAACGTGTGCTCGGTTCTCGGTTCGACGGCGAACGCCGCGCCGCACAGCGCCGAGGAAAGCACAATTAGCGTCCAAGGAATCGATACGGTCGTCATTTTCATGCGTGCACACCGTAAAGCAGCATCATTGTGACAATGTTAGCACCGGCGAAGTCCGGTAGACGAAGCGGTGTGGGACATTAATCGTGCCAGGTATTACTATCGGTAACCTGAGAACACGATCAAGAGTGGCCCCTATCAGATGATTCCGTCTTTTTCCGCGACATCCCTGCGTGGCAACCTGCCGAGGCTCACGGTCGCTGTCGTTCTTGCATTCATGCAGGCAGCGTGCAGCGGATATGGTGCAACGTCGACCGTACAAAGGGAGATCAGGGAGCAGGAGGCGATGCTGCCCGATCTGCGGGAGGAAGCGCGCGTCGGAATCGGGAAGGCCGAGCAGACGATCGAACAGGGGCAGATCATGCTGGAAGAAGGTCGTCGACTCATTCGCGAGGGCGAGGCCATGGTCGTCGATGGCAACGATTTGATCGGCAATGCTCGCGTCATGATCGATTCCGGAATGTCGATGGATGCCCGTGCGACGGAAATGCTGACGACCGGGGTGCAGAAAGTGCGGGACGGCAACGCCCTGATCGGCAAGGGAAACTCGATGACCCGCGCCGCCGAGGAAACAATCCGTCGCGGTCGTCGCGAACTCGACAGCTCCCTGAAGCTGCTGCTTCGCTCGCAGCAGCGCTGAGACGTCCCCGAAGGACGCTGTCTTCGATGTCGCGCCCGCGCGTCCCGCGACCGGATGCGCGGGCAATCAGCTGCCGCGCATGCGTACGATAAATGCGTTGGCTTCCTCGATCGCGATTTGCATATCACGAATCAGGGCATCGACCTGGCGGTCCAGGAGCTCGGCCTGCCCGCGCAGAGCGGACAGGGCCTGTGCGTTGAGGCTGTG
Organism: Woeseiaceae bacterium; assembly: GCA_041598895.1. Lineage (GTDB taxonomy): Bacteria > Pseudomonadota > Gammaproteobacteria > Steroidobacterales > Woeseiaceae > UBA1847. Next base: position 4,443 of record JBFHXQ010000035.1, read on the forward strand.
CTTCAGGAAAAGCACGTTGTCACTCAGCACGGACAATACCGGGTCGACGCGATCGCGCGCCTTCTGCATTCGCTGACGCATCTGGGCAAACTGGCTGCGGGCGAGGGACAGATTTTTCTCCTGGTCCGCGCGGAGTTTGGCGCTGCTGTACAGGTCGAGCTCCGATTCCCATTCCTCGAACAGGTCCTCGCTGACGCGGTCGATGGCCGAGAGATGGTCGTCGAGGTCCTCGGTTGCGTCACGAGACCGCTCGACCTCGCGGCTCAGGCGTCTGTATTTGTCTTCGAGCTCGCCGCCGTCGTGGTCGATGAGCGCACTCAGCTCCTCGTAGGCCGACACGAGCTGCTCGCGCGTATCCGACTGGGCGTCGCGTGCATCTTCGACCCGGTCGACCAGGATGTCGCGCTTGTGAATGCCGACCGTCTCGAGCGCCGAATATTGAACGGATGCGCAACCGGAAAGCGCCGCCAGCGCCAGCGACATAAGTACAAAGCGCAGGATTTGCAGGTAGCCGGAGGCATGTGTCATCTTTGCCATCTCGCCGGAATTGTTCATGAATACGCTGTTGTCGAAAATCATACCGCTCGTACCCGGCCTACTCAAAAAGAAGAGCGCCTGGCTGTCCATGGCTGTTCTGTTTGCAGCCGGCTGGCTGTTCACCGGCGATGTGAGTGCGAGTATCGACTGGATGTGGAAGGAGCCCCGTGATCTGCTCGTCGACCGGGTCGAGGATGCGCGAGACAGTCAGCAGGATGCCGCCGAAGAGTTCCGCGATGCGCTCGTGCAATTCAAAGCCGTCGTAAACGTGCCGCCCAGCGACCTCGAGCGACAGTACAATCGGCTGAATAAGGCGTATGAACGCAGCAGGGATTCCGCTGACGACATATCCAGGCGTATCGAGCGTGTCGTGCGAGCCAGTAACAGGCTTCTCGACGAATGGCGCGACGAGCTCGGCGATTACAACGATCCCGAACTTCGGCGTCTCGCGGAACAACAGTTCGATCATACGCGGAGTCAAGCCACCCACCTCATCGCATCGATGCGGGAAATCGAACATCGAATGCTGCCTGTCCTTGCATCGTTTCGGGACCAGGTGCTGTATCTCAAGCACAATCTGAACCTGTCGGCGATCGCTGCGCTGGAGGGCGAGGCTCAGGTCATCGAAACGAATGTCGATTCGCTGATCGCGGAGATGAATCGATCGATCGCGGAGGCAAACACGTTCATCAACGTGATGCTCGACATTTGATCCTGCTGCGAATCGTGCCGCTGCAGAACGGAACGGTTCCTTCGACAGGCCGGGCAGAGCGGGACAGCGGGACTTTGGCGCCGCTGTCCGCCGCTGGCCGGTCGTTACTTGAAGAACTTCGATGCCAGTCCGGCAAGGCCGCCGGTGCCGCCCAGCGACTCGAGCAGGCTGCCACCGCGACTGCTCTTGTCAATCAGCTGCGGAAGCATCTCGGAAAGGCCGGCGCTGGCTTCGTCCCGGCCGATACCGAGCTTCTCCGCAAACGCCGAGATCTTGTCGCCCCCGATTGCGTCCTGCACTTCGGCGGCAGAAATCGATTCGTTCGCACCGTCGCCGAGCCACGACCGTGCTTTCGACGCCAGGTCGCCGCCCGAACCGGTGAACTTACCGACGATGTCGCCGAGATCGAAGCTCTTGTCGCCCTCGACGAGATCGTCGAGCGCCGATTCCGCGGCTGCGGGATTATTCGCGGCGCCGATTTTTTCCATCAGGATTTGTGTCGCGAGACTCTTGATATCCATGCCGTTTTTACCCTCTCACTGGAATGCGATGTCACCGGTCATTGTAGTCAAACCGGGCGGCAGGGAATGTGAACATTTGTGACGCCGTCGGCTCAGGTTCCCGTAAGTGTTTGATCGTCATCGCGGAATCGACCGGGCCGGGGCGCCGCGTCGGCCCCCGTCGGTGCCGCGTTTGGCCGCGTTGACACAATCACTTGCAATCCGCACGCCGGGCCCTAGAATCGCGCCGAATTCAATCCACGGGTTGGGCCCGGCCGGGCACGATCCCCGCCTGAAGCCCCACCGTTTGGTGTGCAGGAACAACCGATGAAGCAGGCACTCGCCCCCGTCGCAGCGTTGCTGATCGGCGTCTCGATATTGCTGACCGGGCAGGGCCTGCAGGGCACGCTGATTCCGATGCGTGCCTCGCTCGAGGGCTTTTCGACGATATCCATCGGCGCGATGGGCGCGGCGTACTTTTTCGGATTCACGCTCGGCTGCATCAAAGGTGGTGAGCTGGTCGGGCGCGTCGGCCACGTACGGGTTTTCGCGGCGATGACCGCGCTGGCGTCCGCTTCGCCGTTGCTCCACGGGCTCATCGTAAACGACTGGACCTGGAGTCTGCTGCGCATGCTGACGGGCTTCTGTTTCGCGATTCTCTATGTCGTGATCGAAAGCTGGCTCAACGAACAGGCCACGAACGAGAACCGGGGCACTATTTTCGCGACGTACGTAATGATTACGCTGTCAGTACTCGCGGCCGGGCAGATGATGGTCCTGCTGTACGACCCGGTGCAGATGCAGCTTTTTGCAATCGCATCCGTGCTGGTCTCACTTGCAGCAATCCCCGTGGCGCTCTCGACATCGGCTACACCGGCACTGCCGCAACAGGTCAGCGTCGATCTGCCGAAACTCGTGCGCATTTCGCCGGCCGGTACGCTCGGCTGCCTTTTGACCGGACTTGCCAACGGCGCCTTCTGGGCGCTGGCTCCGGTGTTCACGGCCGCGGTATCGGGCAACCCGTCGCTTGCGGCCTGGTTCATGACGTCTGCGGTCGTTGGCGGCGCAATTCTGCAGTGGCCGATCGGCTACCTGTCGGATCGAATCGGTCGACGCGAGACCATTCTCCTTACAACGCTGATCGGTGCGGTCACCGGTGTCGTGATCGTGGTGTTTGCCGAGGGCGCCGGCTTTATCGGCATCAATCTGTTAGGGGCCGCGTGGGGTGCAGTCGCGTTTCCGCTATACGCGCTATCCGTCGCACACGCAAACGACTATGCGGATCCGAGTGATTACGTCACGGTCTCCAGCGGCCTGCTGCTGACCTACGGCGTCGGTGCGATCATCGGTCCGTTCATCGCATCCGCGGTGATGTCGATGACGTCGCCGCTGAACCTGTATCTGTTTACCGCGGCGAGCCATCTGTTGTACATCCTGTTCGTCGTTTATCGCGTGACCCGACGCAGGAGCGTACCGGATGAGCACCATTCGGATTTCGGACACGCAATGGCTGCCGCGCACACGGCGTCGCGAGTCTTTGAGGAGGAAGTTCAGCAGCAGTCAGAGCAGGCAGCGTGATCCTGACCGGGCAAAGATCCCGACCGATTAATGAACCGGCAGAACTTCGAACGTTTCCGCTACTGCCGCCGCTCGGCACTCGGCGAACGCCCGTAATGCTCTTTGTACGTCTTGCTGAAGTGGGAACTGGAAACGAATCCGGTAAGCGCGGATATCTCCACGAGATTCTTGTTCGTCTGGTGCAGCAGTTCCCTGGCGCGTTTTAGCCTGACCTGCAGGTAATAGCGCGACGGCGTGCACATCAGGTAGCGGTGAAAGAGACGCTGCAGCTGACGGCGCGACAGACCCACGTACTCGGCGAGGTCGGCTTGCCCGATCGGTTCGCGAATATTCGCTTCCATCAACTCCACAGCCATAATCAGCTTGGCCGACTGGTTGCCGACGAGATGGCGCAGCGGCACGCGCTGCGTGTCGTCGGCGCGGCGCATCCGCTCGTGGATGAACTGGTCGGCAACGCCTGCGGCGACTCCGCTACCGCAATGGGCAGCAATTATCTGCAGCATCATGTCCACGGGTGCGGTGCCGCCCGACGACGTATATCGATCGCGATCGATCGTGAAAATGTTCTGGCTGACGTAGACATTTTTGAACTGATTGGCCAGTGCGCCCATGTTTTCCCAGTGGACGCTGCAGCGGTACCCGTCGAGCAGCCCCGCTGCCGCCAGGATGTGGCTGCCCGTGCAGGTTGCGCCGAGACCGATCCCTCGCTGGCCCACACCGCGTAGCCAGCGCAGCATGCTGTCCGTGGCATTGTTCTCGACACGCCGTCCCCCGCAAACGATGATTGCCTGCACGTCTGTGAGAGTCGAAGGATCCTCGAACCCCGCGTTCGCATTGACGGATATGCCCGCGCTGGCGGACACCGCTGCGCCCGATTCGGAGATCGTTTTCCAGGAGAATAAGTCGGTGCCGGTAATGCGATTCGCCATCCGCAGAGGTTCGATTGCAGACGCCATCGAAATCAGCGTGAAGTCGTCAACCAAAAGAAAGCCGAAGCGTCGCGGGAGAGCGCTGTTCGTCGTCTCGGCCATCTTCGAACTTCGTCGACTTGGTTCGGCGAGTATGTCGCGCAGTCGGCCGGAACACAACGCCCAAGCGGCGGTCAGTCGTCGCTGATTCGAGCTCCGTTTTCGCCGGCAGTGTGCATGAGCCAGCGCAGTACATAATCCGAGAAGCTCCGCCGTACGGTGACGTGAAAAACGGGCGCGGCATCGACGAGTCCGATGAGGACGTTAGCTTTGGCAATCGCGCTTTGCGCGCAATCACCGACGCGGAATTCATCGGTATGAAAATCGAGCGTACAGCCGCTCGCGAGCACGCGGCGCACCCCCGGTCCGGTCAGCTCGAGCATTATCTGGCCGCCGCTGACGTCGACGAGCGAGCTGACGCGATTGCCGACGCTTCGGCCAAGCCGCGCGGCCAGCTCCGGAAGCGCGTCGTGCGCAGCCACGATTTGCCATTCGTCCGGCCCGAGCCAATAGACTTCGTGGGGTCCGATAGTCAGCGTGTTGGCCTCGAGCGGCAGGGACTGCTGCAGCCCGGTTTCCACGGCTGCGACGAAGTCGGCCTCATGGCTGTGACCACGCAGATTGAGGTGGCCGACATCGCAGCGGATCCGTACCGACAGGGCAGCGCCGGTTGCATCCGGAGCCTCCTGCAGTATCGGCTCGAGGCCGTGGCGTCGACGCGGTATTTCAGTCACGTTGTCGCTCGTTTTTGGGATCGTAAAAAACCGGCGATGCGATTCGGACCGGCACGGACTCGCGATCCGACAGCGAGGCGTAGACGGTGTCGCCGATTCGCCCGTGCCCGCCGCTTACGAGAGCCAGAGCTATGGGATGCGCGAGGCAGGCGCTCGAGTAACTCGACGTTACGTGCCCGATCATCGGTACGGGTTTCGAGGCGCGCGGGTCATCGACCAGCTGCGTACCTTCGGGGACAACGGTCTTGTTGTCTTCGGAAACGAGGCCCACGAACTGCTTGCGGTCGATGCGCAGGCAATCCGGTCGTTTTAGCGAGCGCTTGCCGATGAAGTCCTTGTCCTTCGACAGCAGCCAGCTCATTCGGAGATCGACGGGCGTTACGGAGCCGTCCGTGTCCTGGCCGATGATGACGAAGCCCTTTTCGGCCCGCAAGACGTGCATCGTTTCCGTGCCGTAAGGCGTGATATCGAACTCCCGACCCGCGTCGATCAGGGTTTCCCACATGCCGAGCGCAAGGTTGCTGTCGATATTCACCTCGAACGCAAGCTCACCGCTGAAGCTGACCCGAAACAGCTGCACCGGAAGGTTGCCGAGCGTCGCATCGCGAACGTGCATGAACGGGAACGCGTCGGGGCCGAGATCGATGTCGCAGCCGACTTTTTGCAGCAGCTGGCGGCTGTTCGGCCCGGCCACCGCAATGGTAGAGAAGTTATCGGTGAGGGACGTCAAATAAACGTCGAGGTCAGGCCATTCCGTTTGCAGCCATTTCTCGTGCCAGCTCAATACGTTCGCCGCGCCGCCGGTCGTCGTCGTCAGGTAAAAATGCTCGTCGCCGAGACGTGCCATGACGCCGTCGTCCATGACCATGCCGTCTTCGCCGAGCAGTATGCCGTAGGCGCAGCGACCAACGTGCATTTTCGCGATGTTGTGCGTGTACATGCGCTCGAGAAACTCGACGGCGTCCGGGCCTTTGACGTCGATCTTGCCGAGCGTCGATGCGTCCATGATGCCGACCGAGGCTCGCGTCGCCAGGCACTCGCGCGCTACCGCTTCTTGCAGATCCTCGCCGTCCTGCGGGAAATACCACGGTCGGTGCCACTGGCCGACGACCTCGAACGGCGCACCGCGAGCTTCGTGCCATTCGTGCAGCGCCGTCTTTCGCACCGGTTCGAACAGCGCCCCGACGCTTTCGCCGGCGCAGACACCGAACGTAACCGGCGTGTATGCGGGCCGGAATGTCGTCGTGCCGACGTCCTCGACCGGCATGTCGAGGCACTCGGCCAGCACGCCCATGCCGTTGATGTTGCCGAGCTTGCCCTGGTCGGTGCCGAAGCCGAGCGCGGTGTAGCGTTTCACGTGCTCGACGTTGCGATAGCCCTCGCGGGCGGCGAGGCGAATGTCGGCGACGCTGGTGTCGTTCTGAAAATCCACGAACTGCTTCGCACAGCGGTCCGCTTCCTCGTCCGCCGGTACGCGCCACAGCGGCTCGACCGCATTCATGTGCAGGCCGTCTGCGTTCGGCGGCTGCTCTGTCGCCGGCGTGAAACCGCAGCGCCCGGCGGCCGCGTTGCCCGCCGAATGCCCGTCTGCCAGACAGTCGCGGAGTGACAGGCTGCCGTTACCGGCGCCCGCCGAGCGGTTCGCCTGCACGGAGCGCTCCGGCACGAAGCCCTGCAGGTCGTGGTCCCAGGCGTTGCTGCCGCCCGCCTGGGAATGCAGATGCACCGCGGGGCTCCAGCCGCCCGACATCGCGACGAGGTCGCAGTCGATGTGAATGTTGCTGTCGACCGTTTGCCCGGCGTCGCCGCTCCAATGCGCAACGCTGACACCGGTGACGCCGTACTTCCCGACGACGTCCGTTACCAGATGACGCGTAAGAATCGGTATGTCCTCGGCTTCCGCCCGCATGCGCAGGTCGGCAGCCCCGCGGCGACGGCTGTCGACGATCGTTACGCCGCAGCCGGCACGCTTCAGATCGAGGGCGGCCTGGTACGCCGAATCGTTATTCGTGAATACCACGGCGCGCCGGCCCGGACATACGGCGAATCGCCTGATATATGTGGATACGGCAGACGCGAGCATTACGCCCGGCCGGTCGTTGTTGCAAAACGCGAGCGGACGTTCGAAAGCTCCCTGGGCGAGCACCACGTCACGCGCGCGGACACGCCAGAGACGCTCACGCACCGATCCGGTTGCAATTCCGGGCGCGGTTTCTGAGCGTTCGGAGATCGTCAGGAAGTTGTGATCGTGGTATCCGAACACGGATGCGCGGGGGAGAAGGGTGACGTTTTCCAGTTTGTCGAGCTCCTCGCCGGCCGTACGCAGCCACTCGGCCGCACGCTTGCCGTCGATCTTTTCGCTCGAGCCGAGCAGGCTGCCGCCGAAGGCCGGGTTTTCGTCGGCAAGTATCACGCGCGCTCCCGCTCGCGCTGCAGCGAGCGCGGCAGCGAGGCCGCCGGGTCCTCCGCCGGCGATGAGGACATCGCAGTGCGCATTGATGTGCTCGTAGCGATCAGGGTCCGGTTCCGCGGGCGCGGTACCGAAGCCTGCAGAGCGTCGAATGAACCATTCGTAGGCCGGCCAGAGGAAGCGCGGGCGCAAAAACGTCTTGTAATAGAAGCCGGCGCTGAACACGCGTCCGAACACGTCGTTTAAGGCCGCAACGTCGTAGCGCAGTCCCGGCCAGCCTTTCGTGGACCGGGCTTCGAGGCCCTCGTACAGTTCGACCTGGGTTGCCCGCAGATTCGGCAACGTGGCTCCGCCGCCGCCGATCTGCATGATCGCATTCGGCTCTTCGGCGCCGGCGCCGACGATGCCGCGCGGCCGATGCAGCTTGAAGCTTCGCCCGACGAGCAGCACGCCGTTCGCGAGCAGCGCCGAGGCGAGCGTGTCGCCCGCGTAACCGACAAGGGATTTGCCGTTGAAGCTGAAGTTCAGCGGTCGCGACCGGTCGATCAGACCGCCGGTGTCGAGGCGATGTACCTGCATCGTGTCGTTCCCGATCCCGTCGGCCTACGTGTCGTTAAGCCTGAAGCTACGGGCGATGACGTAGCTCACCGTGTCCCGCTCCACGCCGAACCAGCGGCGGCAGCCCGAGGCGTGGTTCCAAAGCTCCCTGTGCGGGCCGCGCGGGTTCTTGCGCATGAACAGGTAGTCGGCCCAGGCCTCGTCGCTAAGCGCACTCGGATCGGCCGGCCGGACGATGCCCGCTTCGCCCCCGTAGGAGAACTCGGACTCCGCGCGTGCGCCACACCAGGGACACTCGATCAGCAGCACGTTCGACCTCCTAGTGAGCTACGGCCGCGGCGCCGTGCTCGTCGATCAGCGCACCGGTCGTAAACCGCTCCAGCGAAAACGGAGCGTTCAGTGCGTGCGGTTCGTCCCGCGCGATCGTGTGGGCGAAGGCCCAGCCGGATCCCGGCGTCGCTTTGAAACCGCCGGTGCCCCAGCCGCAGTTGAAGTACAGCCCGCCGACGGGCGTCTTGCTGATAATCGGACAGGCATCGGGACACACG
>JBFHXQ010000036.1:0-12964 GCA_041598895.1 Woeseiaceae bacterium
CCTCGGTCGCAAGAAAGCCCGGAAAAAAACGGCGGTCAAGAAGAAGCCGACCTCGAAAAAGACGCCGGCAAGAGCGGCGACGGCTCCACCGGTAGCGGCTGCAGCCGACGTTCCCGAAGCGGCCCTCGCCGAGACAGCCAAGGCCGAAACCGCCAAGGCTGAAACAGGCAAGGCCGAAGCCGCCAAGGCCGACTCCACCAAGGCTGAAACAGCCAAGGCCGACTCCACCAAGGCCGAATCCACCAAGGCTGAAACAGGCAAGGCCGACACGGCCACGGCCGAATCCACCAAGGCTGAACCAGGCAAGGCCGAGATGGCCGAGGTCAACGAATCGGCGCCGGAGCCGGACGAAGCCGCGGGCGAGTCTGTGGCGGACGCTGCACCCGTGCCTGCGGAGGAAGCGGGCGATGCCGCCGCAGAAGCAAAGAGCGCGAAAAAGGCGGGCGGCAGAACGACGAAAAAAGCGGCGGCCGACGCACCCGCGGACGATACGGCGCCTGGCGACTAGCGCGACCCTGGCGGGCCTCACGGACGAATGACGAGACACGCGAAGAGGACATAATCATGACGATTACTGCGGCGATGGTTAAGGAACTGCGCGAGCGGACTGGCGCCGGCATGATGGAATGCAAGAAGGCACTCGTCGAGGCCGACGGCAATCTGGATGCAGCCGGCGAGATTCTGCGTAAGTCGGGTCAGGCCAAGGCCGACAAGAAATCGGGACGCGTTGCCGCGGACGGACGCATAGAGATCATTTCCGATGGCAATCGCGCCGTCATCGTCGAGGTCAATTCGGAAACCGATTTTGTCGCCAAGGATGACAATTTCATCGCCTTCGCGCGAGCCGTTGCGGCCGCTGCCTTGAAAACGTCGGTCACGGATGTCTCCGAGCTCGCCGATGTCGAGCTGGCAGACGGGCGCAGCGTGGAAACGGCGCGTACGGAACTCGTTGCGAAAGTTGGTGAGAACATCGGCGTGCGGCGCGCTGCCCTTCTCGATAGTGACGACGTTCTTGCGACCTACACCCATGGCGCCCGAATCGGGACGGTCGTGGCGCTGGACGGGGGCGACTCGGAGCTGGCTCGCGACATTGCGATGCACGTGGCCGCCAGCAACCCGGCATGCATCGACGAGGCGGGCGTTTCGGCCGAGACGCTCGAGACTGAGCGGCGCATCCTTACCGAGCAGGCGGAATCCTCCGGCAAGCCCGCAGACATAATCGAAAAAATGGTTGCCGGCAGGCTCAGGAAGTTTCTCAAGGAAATCACCCTGGTCGGGCAGCCGTTCGTGAAGGATCCGGACCTGTCCGTGGGCAAGCTGCTGGAGCAAAATGACGCGCGCGTCGCGGCATTTGTCCGCTTCGAAGTCGGCGAAGGCATCGAGAAGCGCAAGGACAATTTCGTCGAAGAGGTGATGGCGCAGGTCAAAGGTGCCGGCCAGTAATCAGGTTTTTTGTGAAAAATCTCCTGCAACTTATTGATCTTACATATATCTGACCAGACAATATTGCGACGGAATCAGGTGACCGAACGCGCGACGACCGGGAAGGAAAGACAGGCGATGAATGATTCTGCTGCCGCGTATCGCCGGGTGCTGCTGAAACTCAGTGGCGAGGCGTTGATGGGCGAGCTGGATTACGGCATCGAGCCGCTTGTGATTCAGCGCATCGCAGGCGAAATTGCGGCTGCGCACGATCGCGGTGTGGAAATAGCGATTGTCATCGGCGGCGGCAATATTTTCCGTGGAGCCGGTCTCGCCAGGGCGGGAATGGATCGCGTGACCGGCGATTATATGGGCATGCTGGCGACGGTAATGAATGCGCTGGCGATCCAGGACGCACTGGAATCGAAAGGCGTCTTCGCTCGAGTCATGTCGGCGCTGCGTATACACGAGGTTTGCGAGGACTATATTCGTCGCCGGGCCGTGCGACACCTCGAGAAAGGCCGGGTCGTCATTCTCGCGGCCGGCACCGGGAATCCGTTTTTTACGACGGATACGGCCGCGAGCCTCCGGGCCATCGAAATCGATGCCGACGTGCTGTTGAAAGCGACCAAGGTGGATGGCGTCTACGATTCGGACCCTGTCGACAATCCCGATGCGCAACGGTACGACGAAGTGTCTTTCGACCGCGTTCTGGCGGATAAGCTCACCGTGATGGACGCAACCGCCGTCGTGATGTGTCGTGACAACGATCTACCGCTGCGCGTTTTCAATCTGACGCGAAAAAACTCGATTTACGAGGCGATCACGGGCGACCGCGTGGGTACTCTCGTTACCGCGTGAGTGCAAAGAGAAGAGGACGTTTACGATGCTGGACGATATTAAAAAGGATGCCCGTGAGCGCATGTCGAAAAGTGTCGCGTCTCTCAAACAGGAATTGACCAAGATACGCACGGGGCGCGCGCATACGAGCTTGCTTGATCACATCACCGTCGAGTACTACGGCGCGACGGTGCCCCTGAATCAGGTCGCCAACGTAAACGTGGAAGACCCTCGAACCCTGACCGTCACTCCGTGGGAGAAGGACATGGTTCCGGTGATCGAGAAAGCGATCATGGGTTCGGACCTCGGCCTGAATCCGGCGACGGCCGGAACCGTAATTCGTGTGCCGCTGCCGCCGCTGACCGAGGAGCGCCGCAAGGACATGATTCGCGTCGTCCGGCATGAGGCGGAGGGAGGCCGTATCGCTGTGCGCAATATTCGCCGCGATGCGCTCGGCGATGTCAAAGATCTGCTGAAGGAAAAAATGATCTCGCAGGACGACGAGCATCGTGCTCAGGACGAGATTCAGGCGATTACGGACGAATATATCGCCGCTATCGACAAACTGCTCGAGCAGAAAGAAAGCGAGCTCATGGAAATCTGAGGCGGCCGCCTCGATCCTGGTATCAAGCATTGACTCGCACGCCAGCAGCAACGAAGACGGGCCCGGACGTGCCGAAGCACGTAGCGGTCATCATGGACGGTAATGGCCGCTGGGCACGGCAGCGGGCTTTGCCGCGACATGCGGGCCATCGCTCGGGCGTCGGTGCGGTGCGAAGCACCGTCGAAGTCGCAGCGGAGCGGGGAGTTCGATACCTGACGCTGTTCGCGTTCAGCAGCGAGAATTCGGCCAGGCCGCGGGAAGAGGTGAGTCGGTTAATGACGCTGTTCATCGAGGCGCTGCAGCGGGAGGTCGGAGAGCTGCACAAAAACAATGTTCGGCTGGAATTCATAGGCGCGCGGGCGCAGCTGAATTCGAAACTGATCGAAATGATCGCAGAGGCGGAGGCCACGACCCGCGCCAATACGGACCTGAACCTGACGATTGCAGTGGCTTATGGCGGCCGCTGGGACATTGTCGCCGCGGCGCGAAAAATTGCCGTTCGAGTTGCAGCCGGAGACATCGACGCCGACGAAATCGATGAACCGCTGTTTGGCTCGGCGCTGGAGCTGGGCGACAAGCCGGATCCGGATCTGCTGATCCGAACGGGCGGCGAACAGCGCATCAGCAATTTCCTGCTGTGGCAGCTCGCGTACTCCGAGCTGTGGTTTTGCGACGCGCTGTGGCCCGATTTCGGCCGGCAACAGTTCGACGAGGCGCTGGCTTACTTTGCGAAGCGGCAGCGGCGATACGGCCACACCGGTGATCAAGTCGAGGCTGTCAGCTGATGCGTCAGCGAATCATTACCGCCATCATTGCACTCGCGCTGCTGCTCGCCGTACTGTTTGTGTTACCGGCCAAGGCAACCAAGCTCGTCATAGCGGCCGTGGTGCTCGGGGGCGCCTGGGAATGGGGAGGTTTTGTGACGAGCGGCAGACTCCGATGGCGGATAGCAAGCGTCGCCACCGTGGGTCTTCTGATTGCCGGCCTCTCGATCGGACTGCAGGGCGACGTAGCCGCACTGCTCAAGCTCGCGCTTGGCGGCTGGGCGGCGGCACTCTGCTGGAGCTTCTTTTATCCGACACCGGTACCGACAGCGGTGACCCTGTTCGCCGGCATCGTGGCGCTGGTTCCGGCGTATTTCGCCCTCGAGCTGCTCTACGATCTCGGACCGCTACTGCTGCTGTTCGCGCTGCTGATCGTCTGGGCTGCCGACAGCGGCGCGTTTTTCGCCGGCAAGGTGTTCGGCCGCGTCAGGCTCGCACCGGAGATCAGCCCGGGAAAAACCTGGGAAGGCGTCATCGGCGGCCTGCTCGCGGTGGCCGTTCTCGTTTTGGCGAGCAGCCCGTGGACGACCGCCGACGTTGCCGTATTCCTGCCGTTCTGCCTGGCGGTCGCCTGCTTGTCGGTCGTCGGTGACTTGACGGTGAGCATGTTCAAGCGCAGTGCGGGCTTAAAGGACAGCGGCACCGTCTTTCCGGGCCACGGCGGCATTCTCGACCGGATCGACAGCGTCGTTGCTGCGGCGCCGCTGTTCGCGCTCGGCGTTGGCTATCTGGGGCTGCGCGCATGAAAAATTCAGCGTCGGTTCAGCGCGCGTGGGCCAGGCTGGCGGCCTGGTTCGGGAACTGTGCGGGCCCGGCCCGGTCAACCCTTATCTGGGCTCCGGACCGACCGGCGGCTTGCCTGCGGGCGTCTTGCGAAGGATTTGAGTCATGGCAGATGTGCTGACCAGCCTCCTTGCCTTCATCGTAGCGATCGGTGTACTGGTGGCGATACACGAATTCGGCCACTACATCGTCGGCCGCTGGGCCGGAATGAAGGTATTGCGCTTCTCGATCGGCTTTGGCCGGCCGATCTGGACCTGGGTGCGCGGCAAAGATCAGACGGAATACTGCATTGCCGCGTTTCCAATCGGCGGCTATGTGCGCTTTCTCGACGGCCGCGAGGACCCCGTGGATCCCGCGGACCAGGGCCGGGCTTTCAATCACCGGCCGATTCCCGCGCGCATCCTGGTGCTTCTGGCGGGCCCGGCGTTCAACTTTCTGTTTGCGATCCTCGCCTATTGGATGCTGTTCATTACGGGCATTCCCACGCTGCGTCCGGCAGTCGGCGTGGTCGCGCCGGACTCCTACGCCGACGTTGCAGGGCTCGAATTCGGCGACCGAATCGTTGCGGTTGGCGACCTCGACACCGACAACTGGGAGTCGACGCTCCTGGCGATGCTTGACGAGATGGTTGCTACCGGCCGTATTCCGCTGACGCTGGAATCCGCACGGGGAGGCCAGCGGCGCGCCGTGATCGACGTTGGCGACGCGGCTACGCGCCTCACCGAGCCCGGATTTCTGTTCGACGGCCTCGGTTTCGAGCCCTGGCAGCCTCCGGCCGTAATTGGCAGCGTGGCGGACGACGGGGCAGCGGCGGCAGCGGGGCTCGCGGTCGGGGATCGAATCGTCACGGTTGCGCAGGAGCCGGTGCGCACGTTTTCGGATCTCGTCAGCGTCGTCTCGTCCCGTCCCGGCGAGGCGGTGAACGTCGAGTTTATTCGTGACGGCCGCAGCCAGACTGTGGACGTAGTGCTGGGCGAGCAGCAGGTCGATGGAGAGACCCGCGGGCTTCTCGGCGTCGGCGTTGCGGCGGACTTCGGAGACTTTTACTACGTACGCAAATTCGGTCCTGTCGACTCTGTCGGCGAGGCGATCGCACGTACCTGGGCGTCGACGGTATTCACTATGCGCATGCTCGGCCGCATGATCACGGGCGAAGTATCGATCAAGAACATTAGCGGCCCGATCAATATTGCTCAGTTTGCCGGCGCCTCGGCGGAGCGCGGGCTCAACGAGTTTCTCGGATTTCTCGCGCTCGTCAGCATCAGTCTGGGCGTGCTGAATCTGCTGCCCGTGCCCATTCTGGACGGAGGTCAGATCGTTTATCAGACGGTCGAGGCAATCAAGGGCAGCCCGCTGTCCGAGCGCGCCCAGATCATAGGCCAACAGGTCGGGATTTTCGCGCTGATTCTGTTGATGAGTTTTGCTTTCTATAACGACATCGCGAGGCTCCTGAGTTAATGCGGTCAAGGATCGGCAGTTGGTGAACCGTAAATTAACAGTCCGGTGCCGCGTCAGTGCGCGCATCGCGTCCGTGCTGCTGTGCCTGGTCGCAGCCGGTTCGGCAATCGCCGCGGACGAATTCGTGGTTCGTGATATGCGCGTCGAGGGTTTACAGCGCATATCGGAGGGCACCGTCTTCAACTATCTGCCCATCAACGTTGGCGATTCCGTCGACCGAACCCGGATTCAGGAGGCGATTCGGGCGCTGTACAGCCAGGGACTGTTCGACGACATCGAAATGCGCCGCGATGACGACGCGCTGGTGATCGTCGTTCGCGAGCGCCCGTCCATCGAGAGTTTCGAAATCGAAGGCAACAAGGATATCAAGACCGAAGATCTCATGGATTCGTTACGCGGCGTCGGCCTGGCGAAGGGCAGGACCTTCGATCGGTCGGTCCTCGACAACGTGCAAAGCTTTTTGCGCGAGCAGTACTACGACCGCGGCAAGTATGGCGTCGTTGTCGATTCGGAAGTCATCGACCGGCCGAATAACACCGTGCGGGTCAAAATAAACGTCAAGGAAGGCGATCGTGCGCGCATCCGCCAGGTCAATATCGTGGGCAATAAATCGTTTGACGAGGACGAGATTCGCGACGATTTCGAGCTGGACACGGCAAACTGGCTGTCGTGGATTCGCCAGGACGATCGCTATTCGAAGGAGGCACTGGAGGGGGACCTGGAGACCCTGCGATCGTTCTATATGGATCGTGGCTTCGCGGACTTTCGCATCGACTCGACGCAGGTCGCAATCTCTCCGAACAAAAAGGATATCTACGTTACGGTCAGTATTCACGAGGGCGAACGCTACACGATCTCCGACGTCAAGCTGGTCGGCGACATGGTCGTTCCCGAATCACACCTGCGGGCCCTCGTGCTAGCCCAGCCGGGGTCGATTTTCAATCTGAATCTGCTCACACAGTCCAGCGAACTGATGTCGTTACGCCTGGGCGAAGAGGGATACGCGAATGCGGAAATCGAGCCCGTTCCCGAGCTGAATCACGACACCAGGGAGGCGGCAATTACGTTTTTCGTCGATCCGAAAAGCCGTGTGTATGTGCGCCGAATTAATTTTCGCGGCGTCGATCAGGTCGACGACGAGGTACTGCGGCGGGAAATGCGGCAGATGGAGAGCGCGTACCTGTCGAACAGGCTCGTCGATCGATCGAAGATTCGCCTGCAGCGACTTCCGTACGTTGAGCGAGTCGAGGTCGAAAATTCTCCGGTTCCGGGCAGTCCGGATCTGGTTGACGTGGATTTCGACATCGAGTACCGGATGCCGGGCCAGTTCAGCGGCGGCATCGGTTATTCGGAATCTCAAAAACTGCTGCTCAACGGCGGCATCGTCCACACGAATTTTCTCGGTACTGGCAACCGAATTTCGCTGGATCTGAATTCCGGGCGTTTTCAGAAATTCTACAGCGTTTCCTATACCGATCCCTATCGAACGATGGATGGCATCAGGCGAACGATCAGCCTGAACTACCGTGACATAACGCAGTTTACGTCGGCGTCGTCCGATTTTTCGACTACGAGTGCCGGCGCATCAGTCGACTATGGTTACCCGATAACGGAGTTCCAGACGCTGACATTCGGGCTCAGCTTTCAGCACGCGGAATTGCTGTCTTCCTCGGCGAGCACGCTGCAGGCGCAGGATTGGGTGAGCAATAACGGAAACCCGTTTATCGAGGAGACCGATCGAGGCATCACGTTTTTCGGCAGCGAATTCGACACGCTCGAGGTCATCGGCGGCTGGATTTTCGATAGCCGAAATCGGGCGCTGTTCGCGAATCGCGGCACGCGGCAGCAGCTGTTTCTGACCATGGCTGTGCCAGGCAGCGATGTCGAGTACTACACTGCGCGATACAGTTTTACGAAATATTTCCCGATTACCAGGCGCTGGGTCGTGCGATTCAATGCGGAACTGGGCATCGGCGAGGCAATGGGCGACACGACGGCCCTGCCGCCCTACAAGCAGTTCTACGGCGGCGGGCCGCAGTCGGTGCGGGGTTTCAGAGAGTCGTATCTGGGTCCGCGGGACAGCTTCGGCAATCCGTACGGCGGTAATGTTTTGGCCGCCAGTCAGCTGGAGCTTATACTCCCGCTACCCGACAAGTGGGCGAGCCAGGCCCGTGCCAGCCTGTTTTACGATATCGGCAACGTGTTTAATAATGGCGAAGTCAGGTTTACGGACAAGCTGGGCTCGCCAGTCCTGTACAAGCCGGAATTCGACGAACTTCGCGCTTCGGTAGGCATCGGCGTGCAATGGCTTGCACCCCTCGGACTGTTTCGTTTCAGCTACGCGTTCCCACTGAACGCATACGAAGGAAACGACAGATTTTTCGGAGACGAACTGGAGCGCTTCCAGTTCTCCATAGGACAGGCTTTTTGAGGAACGAGAATTTCATGAAACTTGTGAAGCAACAGATTTTCAGGGTGCTGATTGCAGCTTCGGCGATCAGTGTTTTCGTGCTGCCGGCACACGCTCAGCAGCTCAAGATCGGTGTGGTTAATATTCCTGTGCTGATGGAGCGCGCACCGCAGACCAAGGCAGCCATGGATGCCCTGCAGGAAGAATTTGCGCCGCGGCAACGGGAATTTCTTGCCAAGCAAAAAGAATTCGAGGAACTCACCGAAAAAGTCAAGAAAGACCTGGCTGTAATGGGTGAAACGGAACGTAAAAATGCAGAGCGGAATCTCCGTGACCTGCAGCGCGAAGTTTCTCGCATGCAAACCGAGTTTCGGGAGGACCTGAATCTGCGTCAAAACGAAGAGCTGGGCAGCCTGCAGCGGTCGCTCCTTAAAGAGGTTCAGGACTACGCGCAGCAGGAAGGCTACGACCTCGTTGTTGGCGACGGCGTGCTGTTTGCGAGCAACGCTGTGAATATTACGGAGGAAGTGCTGCGCGCCGTGGAAGCGAATTACCAGGCAACGGGTTCGCGCTGAGCGGGACTTTGCGCCGCAGTCGCTTGACCGATGTCGGTAACTCTCGGAGAACTGGCTACGCGATTCGGCTGCAAGCTCATCGGTGATCCCGATGCGGTCATCGTGCGCCTCGCGTCGCTGCAAAACGCCGGATCGGATGCATTGACGTTTCTTTCAAACCCGGCACTCAAAGCAGAGCTGCGGACGACGAATGCCGCTGCGGTTATCGTCCGCGCCGACGACGCGGGCGACGTTCAGACTTCGGCAATCATCACCGATGATCCGTATGTGACCTACGCACGGATGGCGGCAATTGTTATGCCGCCACCCGACTTCCCGGCCGGCGTGCACCCCAGCGCCGTGATTGCCAATAGTGCCGAAGTTGCATCTGATGCCCACATTGGACCAAATGTCGTCATCGAAGATGGCGCGCAAATCGGCGCGGCTTGTGTCATCGGGGCCGGAACATTTGTCGGGCCAGACAGCGTTCTTGAGAACGCCTGCATGTTGCACGCGAACGTCACGCTCGTGCGCTCCGTCACGCTCGGTGCACGGACGATCGTGCATTCCGGAGCGGTAATCGGTGCCGATGGTTTCGGCAATGCCATGACGCCGGAAGGTTGGCTAAAAGTCCCGCAATATGGCGGAGTCAAGATCGGTAGCGACGTCGAGATCGGTGCGAATTCGACGGTCGATTGTGGTGCGCTGGATGATACGATCATCGAGGACGGCGTACGCATCGACAACCTGGTCATGATCGCGCACAACGTGAAGATTGGTGCACATACCGCCATGGCAGCGATGGTGGGCATCGCTGGCAGCGCGGTCATTGGTAAGCGCTGCCTGTTTGCTGGACAGTCCGGCACGGTGGGCCACATTCATGTTTGCGACGATGTGATCGTTAGCGGTCGGGGTATGGTGTCCAAGGACATTACGGAGCCGGGCGTTTACGCGTGCGCGTTTCCGGCAGAGCCCGCACGCCAGTGGAACCGTCGCGTCGCGCAATTCAGACGCATGGACAATTTGCTGGAACGGATCGCGACGCTCGAGAAGCGCGTCGACGGCCGCGGCGACCAGTAACCGGCGTCGTGATTCACAGTACAGCAATCGTTTCGCCCAGCGCGATTATTGCCGACGAGGTCGAAATTGGACCTTACGCGGTCATTGGAGACGAGGTTGCGATCGGAGCCGGTACGGTCATCGACAGCCACGTTGTAATCAACGGGCCTACGACGATCGGTTCGGGCAATCATATCTATCAGTTCGCATCGATTGGCGACGATCCGCAGGACAAGAAGTATGCGGGCGAAACCACACGACTCGTGATCGGGGACCGCAATACGATTCGCGAATACTGCACGATTAGCCGCGGCACGGCGCAGGACCTGGGCGAAACGCGGATCGGCGACGACAACTGGATTATGGCCTACGTGCATATCGCGCACGATTGCGTCGTCGGGAACAATACTATTTTCGCAAACAACGCGACGCTCGCCGGACATGTTCACGTCGGTGACTGGGTGATATTTGCAGGATTTTCGGGCGCCCATCAGTTCTGCAGAATCGGGCCGCACGCGTTTCTGGGGATGTACGCAGGCGCCAGCCGCGACGTTCCTGCGTACGTGACCGTGGCGGGGCTGCCCGCCGCTCCGCACGGCATCAACAGTGAGGGATTGAAACGCCGCGGTTTCACCCGCGAGCAGATACAAAACATCAAAAACGGATACCGCATCGTGTATCGACAGGGCCGCAGGCTGGCCGACGCGATCGACGAACTCGAAGGCCGTGCCGAATCGCAGCCGGAACTTCGGCCCTTCGTGGAATCGCTGCGCTCTTCCGAGCGCGGCATCGTCCGCTAACGGGGCAGCCAGACTTGCGGGTGGGAATCGTTGCCGGCGAGGATTCCGGCGACGCGCTCGGCGCAGGCCTGATCCGGGAGGTTATCGCCCGGCGTCCCGATGCACGGTTCGAAGGCGTCGCCGGGCCGCGGATGCTGGCGGCCGGCTGCACGCCCATCGCCAGTGCCGATCGTCTTGCGGTCATGGGTCTGATCGAGCCGCTGCGACACCTTCCGGATCTTCTGAAGTTGCGACGGGAGCTGGTTCAGCGCTGGCGCGCATCGCCCCCGGACGTCGTCGTCGGAATCGATTCGCCGGATTTCAATCTCGGACTCGAGACGAGGTTAAAGCGGTCCGGAATCGCTACCGTGCATTACGTCAGCCCGTCGATTTGGGCCTGGCGGTCTGGCCGCATCGAAAAAGTGCGCGAGGCTGCAGATCTCGTACTGTGCATCCTGCCCTTTGAAAAGCAGCTGTACGAC
The DNA here is from genome assembly GCA_041598895.1 of Woeseiaceae bacterium. Taxonomy (GTDB): domain Bacteria; phylum Pseudomonadota; class Gammaproteobacteria; order Steroidobacterales; family Woeseiaceae; genus UBA1847. Next base: position 11,216 of record JBFHXQ010000036.1, read on the forward strand.
GACGCGGGCATTGCCGCGCGCTTTGTCGGCCATCCGAAAGCGGACACGCTGCCGGATGGCCTTCATCCGGCAGCGATGCGGATGGATCTCGGCATCGACAACGAACGCGTGGTTACGATCATGCCGGGCAGTCGTAGCAGCGAAGTTTCCCGGCTCGGACCGATATTTGCGGCCGCGGCCCGGCGCCTCCGGGAGCAGCGGCCCGATCTCGGCTTTGTGACTCCGGTGGCGTCGCCGGGACTCAGGCCGCTTATCGAGGAGCAGCTCAGCGCAGCCGGAATTCGCGAGTGCGTGATGCTGCTCGACGGCAATTCCGAAACCGCTATCGCAGCAGCGGATGTCGTGCTGCTCGCGTCGGGGACAGCCGCACTGGAAGCTGCCCTGCTCGGCCGGCCTGTCGTCGCGGCGTATCGGGTCGCGCCGCTGACCGCGTGGCTCGTGCGGCGATTTCGGCTGATAAAAATTGCCCGTTTCACGTTGCCGAATTTGATGACATCTGATCCGCAGATTCCTGAATTCATTCAGGATGCGGCAACGCCGCGGGCGCTGGCAGATGCCGTGGGTGAGCTGCTGGACGATCCGGCACGTGCCGCCGCGATCACTCGCGAATTTGCTAAACTGCGGACCGAACTGGCACTGGGTGCCGATCGACGCGCTGCGGATGCGCTGATCCAGCTTACTGAGAAACACTGAAGTGCCGGCACCCGGCCCGAGCATGCAACCGTCACAGACACTCGTATTCGATGCGCACGCCGCCGGCGTGGATGAGTCCGGTCGGGGGCCGCTCGCGGGTCCCGTCGTTGCGGCGGCCGTCATATTGGACGTCAAGCGTCCTATCGACGGTCTCAGGGACTCGAAGCAGCTCACGGCACGCCGGCGGGAGCGACTCGCCGCGCATATACGGGCCGATGCGCTGGCCTGGTCGGTGGCCTGGGCGAGCGTTGCAGAGATCGACCTGATAAACATCTTGCAGGCATCGCTGCTCGCGATGCGCCGCGCCATTCTCGGGCTGCCGGCAAAGCAGCTCTTCGTATTCGTCGACGGCAACAGACTACCGGATCTGTCCTGTCGGGGACGAGGGATCACCGGTGAGGCCGTTGTACGCGGAGATTGCCGAATTCCCGCAATCAGTGCGGCGTCGATTCTTGCGAAAACCCTGCGCGACTCCATCATGACGGAGATCGATTCGCGCTTTCCGCAGTATGGTTTCGCCCGTCATAAAGGTTATGGCACCGAACTGCACCGCCGGCGACTCCACGAATTCGGCCCGTGTGCGGAGCATCGGCGAAGCTTTGAGCCGATCAAGTCGCTGTCATGACATCGGCTCGCTTCGTTCATTTGAACGTGCACAGCGAATTTTCGCTCGTGGACAGCACTGTCCGCATCGACAAGTTGATCGAAAGGTGCCGACGGGACGGTATGCCGGCCGTTGCGCTGACGGACCAGAACAATTTGTTTGCAATGGTCAAGTTCTACCGTCGTGCGACAGCTCGCGGTATCAAGCCGATCATCGGTGCGGATCTGCGGCTGGACAACGAAGAGGATCACGCGCGGCCACATCGGCTCATCGTTCTTTGTCAAAATCGCGTCGGTTATCGCAATCTTGCGCGGCTCCTGACGCGCGCGTATCTGGAGGGCCAGGTTCGCGGGCAGCCGCTCACCAGTCGCAGCTGGCTGACCGGCGACGCGTGCAAAGGACTCATTGCGCTGTCCGGCGGCCTGCACGGTGACGTTGGCCAGGCGCTCGTC
>JBFHXQ010000037.1:0-12798 GCA_041598895.1 Woeseiaceae bacterium
TAGACGACAGGCGTGTCGAGCGTCGCGTTGCCAGCCGGCTCGATTTAGCGCCACCGCCGCACAGGAGTACGATGTCATGGCATCAGCGGGTGATCTGCACGATGTGCTCGGCCAAGACCGAATAGTGCCGCCGGATGTCGTCCTGGAGCGTGCGGCCAGCTACTGGAACAGCGCTTCGATGCAGGCGAAATCGCTGCTGGTACCGCGCAGCACGGCTGAAGTGTCGGAGGCTCTGCGCTGGTGCGCCGCGCGCGACCAGAGCGTCATCACTCAGGGAGGCCTGACTGGTTGCGTTGCCGGTGCCGAGTCGACGGCGCAGGATGTCGTCGTTTCGCTGGAAAAAATGAATCGCATTCTGGAGATCGACACCGTCGGCGGCACCGCCGTCGTCGAGGCTGGCGCGGTCTTGCAGACGGTACAGGAGGCGGTTGCCGCGGCAGGGCAGTATTTCCCGCTCGATCTTGGCGCACGCGGCAGCTGCACGATAGGCGGCAACGTGTCGACGAATGCGGGCGGTATCAACGTGCTTCGCTACGGAATGATGCGAAGTCTGGTGCTCGGGCTGGAAGCGGTCATGGCCGACGGCACCGTTATATCGTCGATGAATCGGATGCTGAAGAACAACGCCGGCTACGACGTAAAGCAGCTGTTCATCGGCACCGAAGGCACGCTCGGAATCGTGACTCGCGTCGTTCTTCGGCTGTTTCCGCGACCGGCAAGTCGGCAGGATGCGCTCGTGGCCATGCGCCATTTCGATGCTGTCTCGAGCTTACTGCAGCGATTGCAGCGCAGGCTCGGCGGCACGTTGAGCGCGTTCGAAATCATGTGGGGAGATTACTATGCCGCCGTGACGCGCGAGGGCGGCCATCGCGCACCGCTCGAGCGCGAGTATCCGTATTACGTCGTTCTGCAGGCCGAGGGCGGCGATCCCGCGTCCGACGCAGCACGTTTCGATGCCGTGCTCATGCAGGCGCTTGACGATGGATTGATCGTCGACGCAGTGATTCCGAAGTCCGATACCGAGACGCGCGCGGTTTGGGACATTCGCGAGGACTTCGAAGCGATACTCGAGCCGGAGCCGGTCTATCTTTACGACGTCAGCCTGCCGATTCGCGACATGGACAGGTACGTCAACGAGGTGAAGGCGAACGTGCGCTCCCGGTGGCCGGACGGGCAGTGCTATACGATCGGACACGTGGCCGACGGCAATTTGCACTTTTTCGTAGCGCCGCATGCCGAAGGCGATCTGCACGATGCGAGCGACGAGTGCGTGTACGCGCCGCTCGAAACGATCGGGGGTTCCGTATCCGCGGAGCACGGCATCGGTCTCGAAAAACTCGCGTGGCTGCCCCACAGTCGCACGGCCGAAGAGATTGCGCTGATGCAGACGCTGAAGCGCAGCCTGGATCCGCGCAACATCCTGAATCCCGGGCGGGTGATTGCAGAGCAGGGCGACGGCTGATGCAGCGCGTCAGGCGCTTTTCGACGCGCGCGCGCGCGCGCGCCGAGCCCGGAGGCGTTGCAGGCATTCGTCACACCATTCCAGGTTGGCTGTGACTTTCTTGAGGCCGAGGGCCAGCGTCAGCTGCGGATAAAAATCCGCGTCGGGCAGGTCGCCCGGGTAACGTGGATCGCTGGCGCGCCAGCCTCGCTCGATGTCCTCGAGCGACGTGAGCCAACGCTGCATGTGCTCGCGCAGCGCACCCATGAACGCGATGGATTCGTCGATGTCGTCGAGCTCGTCGAGAAAATACACCTGAGCGAGGTAACTGATGCGCTCTTCGCCGACTGTCGGACCGCTCGCAAGCCAGGCAACGAGCTCGCGCCGCCCTTTTGCAGATCGTGTATACACTTTTTTGGGCGGCCCTTCGCTCGACGCAATTTGCTTTACGGACAGGAGTCCCTCTTTTTCCATCCTGCCGAGCAGCGGGTAAATCTGCGACAGCTCTGCATTCCAGAAATTGCGGAGCGACTTCGTGAACTCCTTCTTGAGATCGTAGCCGCTCTGCGGCTCCGCCAACATACCGAGCAGAATATGCCTCAAGCTCATGCCGGAGCACCCAGTTCTCCGAACCTGCGCCGATAGTGGCGGGTCCAGATGATCGTGGCTGGAATACCGATCGCGGCCGGCGCTACCCAGGGAATCATGGCGAGGCTGCCGGAGAGCCCGATGTCGAACAGCCGCGAGGCGCCGAAGACGGCGAACGCAGTATGGAAAGCGATGCCGCCGCCGAGCATCGCACCGAGATGCTCGTACATCCAGGCGCGCGGTGACGCGGGCGGCCGCTTCATGTAGCGCAGATTGCCGAGGCCGACTCCGAGACCGATCGGCGAGAGCGCAAGCAGGAGCAATCGGTTAGGCGGCGCCAGTGCGAGCGCATAACCGATCAGTGCAATGCTCGCCGCAATCGATGCGAACGCGAGGCCGCGATTGACCGACGTACGCAACGCGGTCGGGTCGCGCTTGAAGCGGAGGACCTGCATGCCGTGGCGAACGATCACGAATGTGACCAGCGTCAGGTAGGCGAGAAATATCAGGAACGCATACAGCGCTGGTTCATCGGCCGGGCCCAGGCCTTGTTCGGCCAGGCTCAGGAAGCGAAGGCAAAGCGCGATGGCCGCGCCCGCGAGCACGACGTACGCCGACCACACATAAATCTTGCCGAATCGAATGTGATTGACGCCGCCTTTCTTGACAAAGACCGGCACCCAGAATGCGGCCAGGCCGGTGAAGCCGAAGACAACGTGCACGAAACGCACGCCGTCACCGAATAGGTCGAGCATTGCGGGCCTCCGCTCACTATATATGAGTTTATATAGCAAGCGCTGACCACTATGTCAATACTTATATAGGAGCCCACCCCGGCAGTGCAGGTGCCTGCTGACGCAGCGGCTGACGGCTATCGGGGGGCAGCGAAGGTACGGACGGCCGACGCGTCTCGGTCAGGAATTACGCCGCCGCCTCGAAGACGAGCACGCTGTCACCGATCAGGCCCTTGTCACGGTAATTCTGCAGATGCCGGCGGGCCGACAGCGTCGTCTCCTGGCCCTTTGCAATGAGAAGGACGCTATCCGAGGTCGTCACGTCCTCGGCGAGCACCATCGCGTCCGTGAGCTGAGTGATCTTCATCATAGTGGTCCTCAGCGCCATGTCTTCGCGCATCGCCTTGACGAAGGCGTCGAGTACCGCGGGGTCGTAGAGTCCTGCCTGCTCCTGAATTTTATCGAGCGCGGTCTCGGCGGGCGCACCAGATGCCTCGAATCCGTCGAAATCGAGAATGACTTTCAGAAGCCTTGCGCCGAGCGGTATCTTGTCATCGCGCACGCCGTCCCTGGGGTAGCCCGAACCGTCAAAATTTTTCTCCTGGTAGCGGATCGCTTCCGCGACGGCTTCCATTCGCGGGATCGACATGACGAGGTCTGCACCTACCCCGGCATGAGCCGCGAATTCCGCGAGCTCGTCCTCCTCGAGCGCATGGCCGTGCGCCTTGCGGCGCACGAGGTCTTCGGAGACGGTGACGCAGCCGATCTGTGACAGCATCGCCGCGGTTTCAAACTGCCAGACGTCATCGAGACCCATCTCCGCGGCCACGTGCGCAATACGGCTCTTGAACCGAGTCGTGCGGCCGAAGATCTCCGGGTTCGACAGCGCCAGCACGTCCGCGAGTGCCTTGATACTGCCTTGCAGCGTATTTTCGAGCAGCTCCTTTTCAGCGGTAATCAGATCGTGCTGACGCAGGCCGCTGCGAATCGCATTGGCGAGGTCATCCGGCTGGCAGGGCTTGTTGAGGAAGCGAAAGATGTCACCGTGATTGACCGCATCGACCGCGGTTTGCTGATCCGCGTTACCGGTCAGCATCATGCGCACCGTGTCCGGCGCATCCTGCTTGGCCTGGGACAATAATTCCACACCGTTCATGCCAGGCATGCGCATGTCCGAGACGATGACCGCGTATGCTCCGTTTGCCTTGAGCATCCGCAGCGCTTCTTCGCCGCCTTCGGCAGTATCGAGCTCGAATTCCTTGCGCAGGCTGCGACGGATCGACTGCAATACGTTCGGCTCGTCGTCGACGAACAGTATTTTCTTACTCATCGCCGGCGGCCTCCCCCGCGGTCTCGTCATTCAGCGCAATCCACTTCGGCAACTTGTCCGAGAGGCCCAGGGCATCAACGTATTCCGCGTCGAGTCTGACCAGCTCCTGCGCTCCGTTCGCATCGACGATCGCGGTCGCGACATGCACCGCGGTCAGCGGCGTCAGTCCGGCTTCGACGCAGTCGGCAGGCTGGTGGTGGTACGCAACGCACTCGATAACGGGGTTGGGCAGGCCCCAGATGCCGATGAGGTAGGCGCCGATTTCCGTGTGGCTGTGACCGACTATCTCGCGTTCGATGACCCACTCGGGCTCAGCGTTTTCTCTGACCCGCTGCTCGATTGCGACAAATTTATCCGGGAAGTTCGCGGCGATCACGAGTTTACCGACATTCGCGAGAAGACCGCCCATCAGCGCGTAATCGGCTGGCAGCTTGTCGCCCGTTGCCTGCAGCATGATCTTTTTCGCGAGGCTGCCGACCTGAGCGCTGTGATTCCAGATCGATCGCAGCGTCGCCGTGTCGACGTCCGAGCCGTCGAACTGCGAGAACACGCCGGTTGTCAGCACGAGCGACTTGATGACGTCGACGCCGAGGTACATAGCGGCTTCGGCCGGCGATGTCAGGTTGCGGGCGAGACCGAAAAAAGCGGAGTTCACGAGCTGCAATATTTTTGCGGACATCGCAACATCGGTCTCGATGATGCCGGCCACTTTCTGCAGCGACGGTTCGTCGGACTGAAGTTCCTGCATGATCTTTTCGTATTGCTCGGGCAGGCTCGGCAGCGAGGACATGTTTGCCACGACGCTCTTCAGCGTTTCATCCTGCATGAGGTCGCGGAGCGTGAATGCGCGACGCACGGCCCCGACGAGCATGTCCGCATCGCAGGGCTTTGCGAGATACAGATGAGCGTGCTTGACGCAGCGGTAGATCATGTGCGAGTCGGTTTCACCCGACAGCGCGATACGGATCGATTCCGGATATTTCGCGCGCACAGCGGACAGGAATTCGGCGCCGTCCATTCCGGGCATTTTCATGTCGCTGACGATGACATCGCAGGGCGCGTCATCGAGCAGCTGCAGGGCCTCGCGACCGTCCTGCTGAAATTCCATTTCCCAGTCATTGCGCAGCGGTCGCAGAATCCTGCGCAGGCCGCTCAGAATATTGGGCTCGTCGTCGACGAACATGACTCTCATCAGGCTGCTACCTCGTCATGCAATGGATCGTCCGCCGTGATCGGCAGACGAATCGTAAAAGTGGTTCCCGTGCCCGGCGTCGAGTCGACGCCGAGAAAGCCTCGGTGCTGTTCGACGATCGTCCGGTACGCCATCGCAAGACCCTGGCCGGTTCCTTTACCAACTTCCTTGGTCGTAAAGAACGGATCGAAAATTCGGGTTTTGATCTCGTCGGGTATGCCGCAGCCTGTATCGGAAACGGTTACCTCGACCTCGGCGTCGAGCGCTCGCGTCGCGATTCGAATAACGCCCTTGTCCTCGCAGTTCGCAGCGCGGCCCGACTCGATGGCGTGCGCCGCGTTGACGATCAGGTTGAGGATTACCTGATTGACTTCCTGCTGGTAGCACATAATCGGCGGCAGATTGTCTGCGAAGTCGGTGTCGATCGTGGCGACGTACTTCCACTCGTTCGAGGCGACCGTAATCGTATTCGCAATGGCATTATTCAGATCCGTGCTTTCCCGGTCCTTGCCGCCGGGGTGCGAAAACTCCTTCATCGCGCGAACGATGTTCGAAATACGGGAAATGCCGTCCAGCGACTGGTCGATCGCAGCAGGAATCTCCTCGGTCAGGTATTCGAGGTCGGCCGCTTTCATTGCGGCATCGACCTGATCGATCAGGTCGGCGGAAATCTCGTCACTCTTCGCGGCTTCGAACAGCTTGCCGAAACTGACGTTGAGCTCCAGGAGATCCTCGAATGAATCCTTGATGAACCGCGTATTGTCGCCGACGAACTGTGCCGGGGTATTGATCTCATGCGCGATGCCGGCGGCGAGCTGGCCGATGGATTCCATTTTTTGCGCCTGCACGAGCTGCATCTCGAGATTCTTGCGCTCGGTGATGTCGGAGTTCACGGCAACGAACAGCGGCGGTTCCGTTACCTTGGACAACTGCAGGTGCACCTGTGCCTGATACTCTGAGCCGTCCCTGCGCCGATGCGTCGTTTCGACAAGGAGCTCGTCGACTTCGCCGTTGCGCAACGGCCTCAAAAGGTCATTGAGGCTCGCAACGTCGAAATCCGACAGTATGTCGAGCGGCGTCATCGCTTTTAGCTCGTCGAGTGAATAGCCGAGGTTGCTCAACGCGCCACGGTTGGCTTTGACGAAAGCGTGAGATTCCGAGTCGAAGAAGTAAATTTCATTCGACGATTCGTCGAGCACGTCGCTGAGACGCACAGCTTCCTGCTCCACTTTGTGGCTGTGTTCCTGCTCGCGGCGGAGCTGGCGCTCGAAAAAGATCGTCAGGTTCGTGAAACCGAGTATCAGCAGCGCGGCGCCCCCCATCGTTATCGCGAGCCACATATTCGCCATCGGGTCGTTATAGGAGCTCGACGGGCCGATGCTGACGTAGGAGACGGCAGCCATGCCCGTGTAATGCATGCCGCAAATTGCAATGCCCATGATAAGCGCGGCACCGAACTTGAGTTTCCCGAGGTGACGGCTCGCATTGTTGACGAGCTTGAACATGATCCAGATTGCCGCGCAGGCCGCGGCAACGGCAATCGCGACGGACAGGCCGACGATCCTGGGTTCGTACACGATTTGGGCATCCATCCGCATCGCAGCCATGCCCGTGTAATGCATACCTGCGATGCCGCAGCCGAGCAGTAGCCCGCTTGCGCCGATTCTGGGCAGGCTGTTTGATGTGCCGGCGGCGATGTAAATCGCATACGCTGATGCTGCGACCGCCACGCCGAGCGACGCCATCGTGATCGGGACGTCGTAGCGCACCGACATTGGCATGTCGAGCGCGAGCATGCCGATGAAGTGCATCGTCCAGATGCCGATACCCATCGACATAGATCCAGCGATCAGCCAGGCTCGGGCACTGGTGCCGGTGGAGTGCGACACTCGCCGCGAGAGCTCCAGCGCCGTGTACGAGGCACCGACCGCGACTACGAAGGACAGAGCGACGAGACGGGGATCGAATGTTCCTTCCATTGCCATGCGGGTCCTGAGCGACTGTGAGCCGGTGGCCTGTACGAGCCGCTGCGGCGGCATCGGATTTACTGACCTCGCGGTAAGTAATCGGCCGGATCCGGCAATTCTTTACATAGCGCAGACCGCGAATTTCGAGGCCCCGCGACGTGCAAGGGGACGAGCTGACCCGGTCACGCGGGGATCCCCGAATTAAAGATCGGTCGCGATCGACCGATATTTCTACTGAGTTTTGTCAAACGGCGGCGAGTGCCGGGCCATGCTGCGACCCTTTAAAAAAGCGTTATCACGAAATGTACGAGCCGGGGTCATGCGCGACGGGTCGCGCATGGAGCTTGCCGTCATCGACAGGCGCAAGAACGGTAAAGCCTGGCTGGCCGCGTGCAACGTCGGCGATGCTGACTGGATTGATCAGGCCGATGCCGAGATCGGCAGCGAGCTGCTGCAGAAAGCCCGGGTTTCCGTAGTCCTGGGCGCCAGCGACTATTCACTGCAGCTCGTTGAAACACCGAACGTGCCGGGTGATGAGATGCACGACGCCGTGCGCTGGCGAATTCAGCACCTGATCGAGTATCCGATCGAGGAAGCGTCGATAGAAACCTTCGAAATGCCTGCACACGCCAATCCCGGCAACAAGCCGATGCTCTATGCAGTAGTCGCACATCAGTCGGACATACTGAGTTATGCCGAGCGCATGCAGGAGGTGGCCCTGCACATGGACGTCATCGATATTCCTGAGCTGTGCCTGCGCAATGTCGCGGTTATGCTGCCACAGGACCAAAACGGCGTTGCGTTCCTGCATTTCACCGACGACTGCGGCTATCTCACGATTACCCGACGGGGCGTCCTGTATATGATCCGCCGCATCGAAACTCGCCGGAGTCAACTCGGCGACGCAGCCGATGACGAATTCGAAGCCGCAGAGCGCGCAGCTGGCGTAGCGCTCGAGGTGCAGCGTTCACTCGACTATTACGAGAGCCACTACGATTGCAGGCCCGTCACCGAACTCGTACTGGGACCCGGCGAAAATCTGAGCACGCTTGCGGCGTCCCTGTCCGACAACCTCGGCATCACCGTCAGCCGCCTCGACCTCGATGACCTGTTCGCAATCGAGCGGGAAATTCCGGCAGCGGTGCAAAGCGACTGCCTGTTGGCGATCGGCGCTGCGCTGCGGTCGGAAACTTCGACTAACGTGGAAGTTGCCTGATGAAGCAGCAGATCAACCTGTATCGGCCGGAATTCCGACCGGAAACGAATGCATTCCAGTCCGCATTCATGTTTCAGGCAGCAGGCATCATGCTGCTCGCTCTGCTGGTCATCTACGTATTTGCGCGATCCGAGCTTTCCAGCATAGAAGACGAGTTCGAAATCGTCGCTCGCCAGGAGGCTGCGGCGCTGGAACGCCTGCAGAATGTTCGCCAGCTGATAACGGCCGTGACCGGCGAGCAGAGCTGGTCGGAGCAGCTCGAAGAAGCCAGCCGAACGCTGGCCGAGCGGCAGGCCGCACTCAGCCTGATTCAGGGCACGTCGCTCGGGGACACGAAAGGCTTTTCCCGGCACCTGCGCGCACTTGCGCGGCAGGACATCGATGGCGTATGGCTGACACATATCGTGCTGTCGGCGCTGGGAGACCAGACGCGAATCGAAGGGCGCGCCGTCCGCGCGGAGTTGATCCCGCTGTACGTGCAAAACCTGACGGCGGAGCCGGCCTTCGAAAAACAGCGCTTTCACCGGTTTCAGATCGAGAACCCGGACGATGACGATCCGTGGCTGACATTCTCGATGGACAGCCGCCAGTTAATCGCCGGCAACATGGTGATGGATCGATGAGCGCGCTCCAGGATGTCAAGGACCGACTGGCACCGCTGTTCAGGCGCATAGACGGCTTGTCCCGACGCGAGCGCCTGCTCGTGCTGATCACGATGCTCGTCACGATCGCGGGGCTTTGGCACATGCTGCTGATCGAGCCGCTTGCCAAGCGCGCCGATGGCAGCCGCGACGAACTTTCCTCGCTCAGGGAACGCATCGACACGGCGAATCAGAACCTCGAGGAGCAGATCCTGCAGCTGGCAGGCGGCGGCGGCGAACAGCGGGCGCGCATCGGAGTAATCCAGCAGCGCATAGACGAAATCAATGCGGCGCTAGGCGATTACGCCTCGGAGTTGATCGATCCCGCCGAAATGGCGCGCGTCCTCGAAGGCATCCTGCGCCGGCAGTCGGGGCTCGAGCTTGTGCGTATTCGCAATCTTCCTCCGGAGGGGATTTCGGACGGCGACGAAACCAACGTCACGCGTTTCTATCGTCACGGGCTGGAAATCGAGGTCGAGGGAAGCTTCGCTGCCTGCCTCGATTACCTGACTGAAATCGAAGGATTGCCGTGGCGCCTCTACTGGCAGCTCCTTGACCTCGAAGTTGTCGAATATCCGCATAACCGAATTCGCCTCGAGGTGAGCACGCTCAGTCTCGACGAGGAATGGATCGGTGCGTAGGTGGCACGCTATCTTCGCGACACTCGCGCTGCTATCCGCGGTAGCCGGCGTCCGCGCCGACGAATTTTTGCGGGACCCGACCCGGCCCTATACGTCGCAGCCGAGCGCGGTTGTGACCAAGCCGTCGTTCACCGTGAACGCGATCATCGTATCCGATGATCGCCGCCTCGCGATCGTCAATGGAAAGCGCGTAATGGTCGGTGCCGAAATCGACGGCGCTACCGTGGTGTCGATTACGAAACACGAGCTTGTCCTCGAACTCGACGGTGAGCAGCTGACGCTGGGGCTCAATGGCAGGAAACGACGTCAATGAAGACTTACGGAGCACACAGAACATGATCAAGAAACTCCTGATTTTCGGCATAGCAGCGGGTCTCGTCAGTGGCTGCGACGCGCTCATGCCGACGCGCGGCGAGGCTACCCGGGCCAGCATCGACGAAGCGTTGCAGGCTGCGGTCACGCCGCCACCTCCGCGTTTGCCGGCCGCGGTCCCGAGCGGACCTGCTCCCGAACCCGAGCCGGCGGGACCTCAGGAGGACCGCTTCGACATCAACTGCGACGCGACACCCGCGCAGGCCTTTTTTATGGCGCTCGTCGACGAGACGCCGCACAACATCGTCGTGCACCCGGAAGTGAGCGGTGACATATCGCTGGCGTTGAAGGACGTGACGGTCGCAGAGGTGCTCGACGTCGTCAGTGAGGTCTACGGCTACCATTACCGGCGCAGCGCTGCCGGCTATATCGTGTTTCCGGCGACGCTGCAGAGCCGAATTTTCCAGATCAATTATCTCGACCTGCAGCGCTCCGGCGTATCGCGCACCCGCGTCAGCTCCGGACAGGTCAGCGAGGGCAATCGCAGCGGTTCCCGCAGCGGCATGGGCGTCACGAGCGGCCTCGGCGGAGTCGCGCCGATGCCTTCTGGCGACGGTGGCTCTCAGCAGCTCAGCGGCTCGCGCATCGAAACAAACTACGATGCGGACTTCTGGGCGGAGCTCAAACAGACGCTCACGGAAATGGTCGGCGATGCGCCTGGCCACCAGGTCGTTGTCAACTCGCAGACCGGCGTCATCGTCGTCCGGGCGATGCCGGACAAGCTCCGCGGCATCGGTGAATACCTGGAGACGATTCAGGCAATCGCGAGCCGCCAGGTGGTGCTCGAGGCGAAGATCGTCGAGGTTCAGCTCAACGATCGTTTTCGCGCCGGGATCAACTGGATTGCAGTCGCCCAGAACTCGAGCGGTGACACCTACACATTCGGTCAGACGGCACCGCCGCCGGGCTTCTCGGGCGATCCCGGCGATCTCGGCGGCGCGCCGATTACCGTCCAGCCGGGCGTCGCGACCACCGGGTTCACGACGTCGACCCTGGGCGGCGCATTCACGATGGCATTCGACATTGGCGACTTCAACGCGTTCCTGGAGCTGCTCGAACAGCAGGGCGAGACGCGAGTGCTGTCGAGTCCGCGGGTGTCCACGCTGAACAATCAGAAAGCGGTCATCAAAGCCGGCACCGACGAATTCTTCGTAACAGACGTACAGAGCAACACGGTAACGGGCACGTCGTCCGCCACGTCGCGGGATGTCGAGCTGACGCCGTTCTTTTCCGGTATCGCGCTCGACGTGACGCCGCAAATCAGCGCGAATGGCGAAGTCACGCTGCACATTCACCCGACCGTCAGCGAAGTCACGGACCAGCAGAAAATACTGACGGTGTCCGGCGAGACGGATACTCTGCCGCTCGCGTTCAGCCAGATTCGCGAGTCGGACAGCATCGTCAGGGCACGCAGCGGTCAGATCATCGTGATCGGCGGCCTGATGCGGAACTCCAGCTCGACCGAGGACTTCGCGACGCCGGTACTCAGCAAGATTCCGGGTCTTGGCAACCTGTTCAAGAGTCGCCAGGAAGTGGAACAGAAGACCGAGCTCGTCATTCTGCTGAAGCCCGTCGTCGTGGACAGCGACAGCGTCTGGACAAAAATGGCGGGCGATGCCATTAGCCGCATTCAGGGCGCGTCGCAGTAGCGCCGCAGACGCGCAGTGACCACAAACAGCCTCACGGTCTCGCAAATCCGGCGCCGCAAGAAGCTGCGCCTCGGCGAGCTGTTGATTCAGGCCGGTGCCATCACGCAACAGCAGCTCGAAGAAGCGCTCGCGTTCCAGAAGACATCCGGACACAAACTCGGCCGGGCGCTGACCGAGACCGGCGCGATCGGTGAAACCGAACTTCACGAGTTTCTCGCGCAGCGCCTGAACGTCGCCTACATCGACATCGGCAGCATCGAGCTGGACAATGCGACGGTAAAGCTGCTGCCCGAGGTCCAGGCCCGCCGGCTGCGCGCGCTCGTGCTCAAGTCACAGCGCGACCATGTGCTCATCGGAATGGCCGATCCGACCGACCTCTTCGCGTACGACGAACTGTGCCGGCAGCTGAATCGCAAGGTGGATATTGCGCTCGTCAACGAGACCGAGCTGCTGCGCACGATCGACATCGTCTATCGCCGGACCGATGAAATCGATGCGCTGGCCGCAGAAGTAAAGGAAGAACTCGGCGAAGATCGCATCGATCTCGAGGAATTGACGGCCGACGCGGATTCCGAGGAAGCGCCCGTTTTGAAGCTGCTGCGATCGATGTTCCGCGACGCGGTGCAGGTCAAGGCATCGGATATTCATATCGAGCCCGACGAGACGGTGCTGCGCATTCGCCAGCGCGTCGACGGTGTATTGCAGGAGCACGTGCTGGAGGGGCGGCGCGTTGCCGGCGCGCTGGTGACACGACTCAAACTCATGAGCGGTCTCGACATTTCCGAGAAGCGCCTGCCGCAGGACGGGCGCTTCTCGATACAGGTCTCCGACGCCACGCTCGATGTGCGGGTTTCGACGCTGCCCGTGCAGCATGGCGAGGCCGTCGTCATGCGCCTGCTCGACCAGAGCGCGAACCTGATGACGCTCGAAAAACTGGGTATGCCGGAGCATATCCTCGAGCGATTCCACCGTCACATCGAGCGCCCGGCCGGCATGATCCTGGTTACCGGCCCGACAGGGAGCGGCA
>JBFHXQ010000038.1:0-12794 GCA_041598895.1 Woeseiaceae bacterium
AAAACCTGTTAAAAAACGCTGATTTAGGCGTACAATTCGGCGAACTGGCGGCAGCGCACGGAGCAAACTGCGAACTGCTGCACTGAGCCGCTGCGCACCAGGTGCGACAATCGCAGAAGCGCGGCGCCGGTCCGCCGGCCCGCCACCGGACAGACGCTCACCTAAGCTGGGAGAATCCGCGCATGTGTGGAATCGTCGGCGCCATCGCCGAACGCAACGTCGTACCGATACTCGTCGAAGGCCTGCGACGCCTCGAGTATCGCGGCTACGACTCGGCCGGCGTAGCCGTCGTCGGTGACGACCGAAAGCTGGATTTGTGTCGGACGGTCGGCAAAGTCTCGCAGCTCCAAGACAGGCTCGATGCGGCGCCGCTCCACGGCCATATCGGCGTCGCCCATACGCGCTGGGCAACGCACGGCGGCGTCACGGAAGCCAATGCGCACCCTCATCTGTCCGGTGGTCGGGTTGCCGTCATTCATAACGGGATTATCGAAAACTTTCAGGCGATCAAGGACGACCTGATCGCGAAGGGCTACGATTTCGCATCCGAAACCGATACCGAGGTTGCCGCACATCTCGTCCACGATTACCTGAAGCAGGGTCTGGATCTCGTCGACGCCGTCGGCAAGGCGGTCGCGCGCTTCGAAGGTGCGTATGCGCTTTTGGTCGTAGACGCCGAAGATCCTGAGCGAATTATCGTCAGCCGGGTTGCCAGCCCGCTCGTCATTGGCCTGGGTCTCGGCGAGAATTTCGTCGCGAGCGGCGTTCCGGCGCTGCTGCCGGTGACGCAGCGCTTCATCTATCTGGAGCAGGGAGACCTCGCGGAGATTCGCCGTGACGCCGTACGTGTGTTCGATGCCGAAGGAATGGAAGTCCGTCGCGAGGTGCACGAAACTCAGTGGGACAGCGAGGCAGCCGAGAAGGGGCCGTACCGGCATTTCATGCTCAAGGAAATCTTCGAGCAGCCGAGCGCACTCGCCGATACGCTGTATGGCCGCATAGAGAATCAGCGCGTCGTGCCCGAGTCCCTCGGGCCACGTGCTGTCGAGCTGCTTGAAAAAGCAGAGCACATGCACATCGTTGCCTGCGGCACGAGCTACCATGCCGGCTGCGTCGGTAAGTACTGGATCGAGGCGCTTGGCGGAATTCCGTGCCAGGTCGAAATCGCGAGTGAATACCGCTATCGACAGACCGTCGTGCCGCCGAACACGCTGTTCGTCACCTTATCCCAGTCGGGTGAGACGGCGGATACGCTCGAGGCGCTGCGCATGGCCAAGGAGTCGTCCTACATCGGATCGCTGACGATCTGTAACAGCGCCCACAGCTCGATGGTTCGCGAATCGGATCTCGTCATGATGACCCAGGCAGGCCCCGAGATCGGGGTTGCGAGTACCAAGGCGTTCACGACGCAGCTCTTGTCGCTGCTGCTCGTGACCCTGATGCTCGCGCGCCAGCGGGGCCTGGATGCCGAAAGGGAAAAGCAATACGTATCGTACATCGTGCATGCGGCCTCAGTCGCGGATAAGGCGCTGCGGATGGACGCTGCGCTGAAAGACCTCGCCGAGGACTTCGCCGAGAAGCACCACACGCTGTTCCTCGGCCGCGGCCCAATGTGGCCGATCGCGATGGAAGGTGCGCTGAAGCTGAAGGAGATTTCGTATATTCACGCGGAAGCGTATGCGGCCGGCGAGCTCAAGCACGGGCCGCTCGCATTAATTGATGAGGAGATGCCTGTCGTCGTAGTCGCGCCGAACAACGAACTTCTCGACAAGCTCAAATCGAATATGCAGGTCGTGCGAGCGCGCGGCGGCCAGCTGTACGTATTCGCGGATCAGGAAACCGGAATCGAAAGCGAGCAAGGCATGATCGTCATCGATACGCCGCATGCAAATCGCCTGATCGCACCAATCGTTTACACGATTCCGCTGCAGCTGCTCGCCTACCACGTAGCAGTGATCAAAGGTACCGACGTGGATCAGCCGAGAAATCTCGCGAAGTCGGTCACCGTGGAATAGGGCGCGGAAGCGTGTCCTGTAATTGGATCTCCCTAATAACGTTTCGAACTGCCGAAGTCGGTTTTGAACGCGAGCGACGCCCGACAACTCAAAAATGCAGTGCTATCGGGCCGGTGATTGCCGCCCGGCGCTAAAATGCTTCCGTCCCTGTCAAAACTGAAAGTACGGGCAAACCGGCTGAAAGCGGATACCTATGGCCTGTACTTTGCGGCTCGCGATCCACGAACGCCATGGTATGCCAGACTACTCGTGGCCGGAGTTGTAGCGTATGCGCTGAGTCCGGTCGACCTCATCCCCGATTTCATTCCGGTCGTTGGTTATCTGGACGATCTGCTACTACTGCCATTGGGAATAGCACTGGCGGTCAGGCTCGTGCCGGATGGCGTGCTTTTTGATTCCCGGGCTCGCGCGCGGGAAGTGCTCGAAACGAATCAGCCCACCAGCAGGGTTGCAGGTATTGTAATTGTGTCGATCTGGCTGGCGGTGGCCGGCCTGCTGGCGCTGTGGCTTTACACGCTGGCTGAGTAAGTGGCCTAGTGTGTCTGATAGCTGTCGCTCAATCCACTCTCGAATCGCCTGATTGCAAGGTCGCTAACGGCCGCGGATTCAATAGATCGCCGCAACACCTGGACTCTATCACTGTAGCGGGGCATGTTGCAGATGGGTTACCCGGCTAGCTGCATTACCTGGACTTCGCCGGGGCGGGCATCGATGAGGGGCCGTAATGCAGTAACGGACTCAGTTCAGAGAACCCCTCATCTCGAAGTAAATCATCCGCAACATCGAACCAGGGCAATCGTTCAGGCGCGAAAGCGTGCGACGTCGGGACCATGCGTTTGGGATCATCGAACGTGCTGATATGCAATTCGATTATCTGGCTCAGTTCGCGCCCGTCACCCTCCCAGGTCAGGGGAGTCGCGCAATTAGCACAAAAAGAACGAAAAGCGCCGGGAGAGGACTCATATCTCTTTCGCTCATTCCCATTGAATTGCGCCTGATCGATTATTTTCGTTCAGCGCCGGGAACGGAAAAATGGGTAGCGCTAAGTCACGCTGAGTGTCGGGTCTGATTGTGATCGGAAGCGGTCATAGGAGTCGCCCGAGATCGCACGAACTCACGACCCGCAAACGACGAAATCGGATGATTATCCTGTGATCAACGGCGTTGCTGAGGTCAGCTACCCGCAGAGTTGGCGAGCTGCGCGTCAACCTGCACCCGTCAGGTACCGATCGACGTGCATCATGCCGCTAGAGCCCGCGCTGCAGGTAATCGACGACCATGTGGCCGAATGCCCTGACACCGCGTTCCAGATACGGCTCGTGCATGTCGAAGAGCGGGGAATGGTTCGCAGGTTGCTCAGCGGGGTCCAGCTCTTCCGGCCAGTTGCCGAGAAACACGAACAGGCTATTGGTCACCTCCCCATATTCCGAGAAGTCCTCGGCGACGGTTTGTGGCGTCAGCGGTGCGAGCGGCTTCCCTGAGGCTCGCTCCAGCGCGGGAATCATCATCTCGGTGAGGGCAGCGTCATTGACCACCGGGGGCGAACCGGTATGAAGTTCAAATTCGATACTGGCGTTTGCGCTTTCTGCAATCAGGCGGGCGGTCCGCTCGACCGCGGAATGAATCTGTGCGCGCATATCGGAATCGAATGACCGGATCGTTCCCTCAATCTCCACGAGATCCGGGATCACGTTGCTGCGAATGCCGCCCTGGATTCGGCCGACGCTGATGATCGACGGCGCCCGTGTCACGTCCACCTGCCGGCTTGCGACGGTTTGCAAGCCGAGGATGATTTGTGCCGCTACGGTTATGGGGTCCACGCCGTCCCATGGACGGGCGCCGTGCGTCTGCCGACCCTTTACTCGAATCAGGAAGCGGTCTGCCGATGCCATCATCGGTCCGGGTAATGCAGCGAACTGTCCGCCCGGCACGCCGATTCCTACGTGAATGCCGAATACAGCCTCGGGGGTCCGCTTGGCGAACAGGCCTTCTTTCAGCATCAGCAGGGCGCCACCTTCCTCGCCCGGTGGTGGGCCTTCCTCAGCCGGCTGAAAGATCAGCATGACAGCGCCCGGAAGCTCGTCCCGCATGTCGTTGAGGATTTTCGCGGCGCCCAGCGCCATCGCCATGTGATTATCGTGACCGCAGGCGTGCATCACGCCGACCGGCTGGCCGTTGTACGTCGTCCGGGCTTTGGAGGCGAACGGTAAACCCGTCTGCTCGGTGACAGGCAATCCGTCCATGTCGGCACGAATCGCAACCAGTGGACCCGGCTTGCCGCCCTCGATGATGGCCGTGACGCCCGTTTTTGCAATGCCGGTGTGCGGCTTCAGCCCCATTTCGCGGAGGATCGCAGCGATCTTTGCGCCGGTGTCGATTTCCCGATTACTGAGCTCCGGGTTCTCATGAAACCATCGGCGCCACTCGACGACCCGCGGCTGCACTGCGGCTGCGGCCGCATCTATTCGTTCGTGCGTTATCTCCGCGTACGCGCTCGATGCGAAAAGCCAGATCAGCAAAGCAGAATATCGGATCACCGTTAATACCTCGTCAGTTACGTAAACGGAGCCCGCAGGCCGGAGAGGAGGAACCGGGCGGACTCGAAACATTGCCCAACTTACGCGAAATGTTTGTCGCCTTGCAAAATAGGTGGGCACGTTGTGCACTTCCAGGCGCCGTTCCAGCAATCTTGTGTTACGAACAACCGGAGACAGGAAATTGAAAAATAGGCGATCAGAGTTTTGGCTGTTGCAGGGCCCCGGCTGGCTTCTTCTGGCGTATCTAATTATTGCGCAGGCGCCTGCGGCATTCGATTACGAGCTCGGCGTACGCATGGGAACCCAGGAATCGGCACGGCAGATCACGGAAGTGGGCGCCGCGTTCTGGTACGGTTTCGCATTCTCCGACCTCGTTGTCTACATTCCGCTGCTTGCCGCCGGTCTGATCGGACAATGGCAGCGTCGACCCTGGGGGCGCGTCGTAATCGGCGCGGCGCTCGGCATTACGGCGTACTGGCCGGTCGTCGTCCTCGCAACCGCCGTCAGCGCACGAGATGCATCCGGTTGGCAGATCGATGAACGGCCCTACTGGATCGTGCTTCCGGTTCTTTGTGGTTGGGCCGTGTGGGCGTTGCTGAGTGCCGCAGGCAGCGACAACGACACGACGAACTGATTGATCCGGACTACAGACGTCCGGGCTAACGTACAGTGACGAGGATTTTCCCGCGCGCGTGGCCTTGCTCCGAATAGCGAACCGCGTCGCGTACTTCATCAAGACCATAGCTGCGATCAATCACGGGCGTGACCTTGCCGCTTTGCATCAGATCAGCAAGCGTGGCCAGATCCTCAGCCGTGAGCTGCGCCAGGATCATGATGAAGTCCTGGCTGACGAACGGGGACAGCAACATCGCCTTGATCGGGCGCATCAGGGGACGTATCCAGTTGCCCTTCGGAGCGCCGACGATGACGAGGATGCCGTCATCTGCTAGTACACGACGGTTTGCGAGCAGCGAATGATTGCCGACGTTGTCGATGATGAGGTCAAAGCGCCGGTCGCTTTCGGTGTAGTCTTCGCGCGTGTAATCGAATACGTGGTCGGCGCCAAGGGATCGAATCATCTCGACGTTTCTCGTACTGCAGACGCCGGTGACCTCGGCACCGTAAGCCTTCGCGATTTGTACGGCAAACGTGCCGACGCCGCCCGATGCGCCGTTGATGAGCACCTTCTCACCTGCCTTGAGCTTGCCCTTGTCGCGCAGCGCTTGCAGCGCGGTAATGCCCGCGATCGGCACGCCAGCGGCCTGCCCGAAGGACATGTTTGGCGGTTTGAGCGCGAGCGCACCGTCCGCTCGGACCGACACGTAGTCGGCAAATGCGCCGGTACGGCCGCCGAACACCTGATCACCTACTTTAAAGCGGGTAACGTTTTTGCCGGCCGCCTCTACGATGCCCGCAAAATCGACGCCAATCCGTGGGTTTTTGGGGGTGCCGATGCCGGTGCCGATGCGCATGACGTACGGCGAACCTCGCATGTAGTGCCAGTCGAGCGGGTTCACAGCCGCAGCGTGGACCTGCACGAGGACTTCATCGTCCGCGGGTTCGGGTTTTACAACGTCACGCAGCTCAAGAACGTCCGGCGTCCCGTAGCAGCGATAGAGTACGGCTTTGATCGTGATTGTATCGGTCGGGACAGCCGGAACTGCGGCGCACGGCGCGTTGTAACTGAGAGCGAGAGCGAGCGCCGAGGCTGAGACGAGCAGCAGCAGGAGGAGGCCACCGAGAATCTTATAGCGCCATGTCATGACAGCAGCTCCAGGTGATGGGTTGCCCGTATCGGCAAGAGGAAGGTAACTGAGGCTTGGTGCCCGTATATACCGCGTCTAGTCACAGGTCAATTGCGGCCGCATTGATCGTCATTCCGCGCACAAGACGATCGGGCTATGGACGCAAGCGCAGCGCGCCGCCCGGCCGTTGCTCCCGGCTCACTTACCCGTCGCTCTGCAGGACCTCGATGAAGCGGCCCGTTGCGGCGTCGCGCTCGAACGCGGCGCCCGCTGGCGCTGCCAGAAACTCCAGGACGCTGTCGTCTTCGCGGAGCAGGGCACCAAGCGACACGACGTGCACGTTGCCCGCGTTGTCCAAGTAGTCCCCGGACTCGTCACCGGCCAGGAATCGCCAGCCGCTGTCGTCGTCCCTGTCCGGCTCTTCCCGGTACATGCAGCCGACCGGCTTGCCGTCCGACAGAATCCTGTCGCTGACCAGACACCGGGCCATAAACTCGTCGACGATGCTCGGCACGGGATCATCGATGCTGAGCTGGATGATGTGCTTGCGCTCGAACTGCACCGGATCGCCGCACGCGAGGTCGTGGATATATAACGGTTCGTTGTCGAGGATTCCATCGAATCCGACGTCGGAAATCGCGCGTATTTCAACCCACATGCGCTCGGCGTTCGGCGCCTCCTGATCGGCGCTCTGGAAGCGAAAAATCAGCTTCGCTTCATCGCCGACCGAGAGCATCGATATGGCTTGCGGTGACGGCTTGTGAAACGTGTACGGAAATTTGTCCGCAAGCTTCTGCGCATCGGCGAGCCACCAGGTTCGTCTGTCGTCCTTCATCATGCGGCGGCGATCATGCTGCCTGTTCCTCGAGCAAAGCCTGCCGCTTCTCGTTGATCAAAAGCAGTAATTCAGCAGCGGCCTGCGCATCGCACATCGCGCGGTGGTGCGTTGTCAGTGGTATGTCGAACGAGCGGCACAGCTCGGCCAGGCTGTAGGAGCGATGGCCGGGATACAGGCGTCGCATCGATGCGCAAGTGCAGAGTTTCGGATACCGAAAACTGCGACCGAGGCGGGCAAACTCGCGCGCAATGAAGCGGTAATCGAAGTCCACGTTGTGCGCCACGAAAATTGCGCCATCCATGAATGCTTCGAGATCATCGGCGATATCGGAAAAAAGCGGCGCATCGGCAACCATTGCGGCGGAAATTCCTGTCAGCCGGGTGATCGTCGCCGGAATGGCCCGCTGGGGATTCAGAAGCGTCTCGAAGCGATCGACGATCTTGCCATTCATGATCTTCAGCGCGCCGATCTCCGTAACCCGGTGCCCTTCGCCGTGACCGCCGGTCGTTTCGACGTCGACGACTACGTAGCTTTGCCGGGGATCGAGCGTCCAGCGAATTCGCACGACATCGGCGCGAAAGCCGGAATCCTGGAGCTGCCGCAGGCGAAGCAGCTGATTGCGCCGCAGTTGATCGCCGTCCGCCTTGATCTCGACGAAGCGAGGCCCTGCCGAATCGATGATCAACAGGTCGGGATAACCGTACCGCGACGCCCTGTAGTCGGTTATGAACCGCCGCAGCATCGCCCGTATCGCGTCCGGCTCGGCGGCCTGGAGCAGCGCGAACATCGCGTCCAGAATCCTGCGTCGCCAGCGAAAGACGCCATTCGACCGGCCGTAATACGTCGTACTGACCTTGAGCAGCGCATGAGATACCGCCCTGCGATCGTCGAGCATTGCAAGCTTCGCGTCGATAGTGTCCCGATGCCGGGTGTAAAAACTGCCATCCTGCAGCGTGCCTGGCAGGAGTTCGAACGGAGAATGCAAACGGCTGCGCTCGTCGACGAACAGTTCGTCCCAGAACAAGAGGCCGAACAGCGTGCGCCAGAGACCGTTTTCTGTTCGGTATGCCTGCTGGCCCCGATCGGTAAAGAAGTCCGCCGCAGCGCGTTCGGGCGACCCGCTCTTCGCCTCGTCGATGTCGATAACCTCGCTCGCGCGCAGCTCATCGGTGGCGGTAATGGTCCGCTTTCCCCCGAATTTGCGGGCGTAAATATCCTCTGCGATCAGCGCCTCTTCGTCACTGCGCGGCGCAGCAAGCGCGCGTTCCAGGAGGATGCGCGCTCTGTCGGTACCGTCGGTTGCAAGCAGGAGCCGGAGCTGACGCTCGAAACACGTTGCGGATTCGCCTTTGGCGTACACCCGCAGGGCATCCCGTTCGGCGCCGAGCTTTTCCAGCAGGCGTCCGAACTCCGCCGCAAGTTTGTCGCGAGCGATCGCGCTGTCGGCAAAATTCGGCTCCGGCCAGTCCCGAACCTCCCCCGCCATCGCCATCGCCGATGTGGCGGTTGCCGAGCGCAGCCTGTGTCGGCGTTTCGCGAAATAGTAGTTCTCGAGCGCCTGATCGCGCTCGGCAAACCGCGGTTCGTAGCCGTCACTGAACGACTGCGTTCTGACAATGCCGAGGTCCCGCATCGTGAAGCGCGCGAGGCCGTCCTGCACGCGTCCGAAGAACAGAAACAGCAGGTAACGGACGTCGTCCTCACGCTGCTGAACCAGAAGGTGCTCCGTGTCGACGTGGGCCATGAAGTCTTCAGGCGAGCAGTGCTCTTTTGCGAGAGTGATCAGGTCAGCTTTTCTCAGTGAGCGGCTAATACCGACCAGGTGGCGTTGCAGCTCTCGGTGAAGAGTCGACTTGCTCAGCGAACTCACAACGGCGTCGAAATGATGTACGTCCGGGTTCGTGATCCAGCCCGCACCCCGAAGTTCGTGAATGAGCGGCGCGATCTCGCCGAGTTCCGGATATCGCAGGCGTTTGACCGAAAACACGCGTCCTTTCCGATTGACAAGCCGCACGTACAGGCATTGCGCGGCGTCGCCAAGCAATCGAAAGTCGTCAATAAGAGCGCGATGTGGCTCGAGTAGTGCATGTGCGTAATGCCGAGCGACGAAATCGAGCATCTCGGTGAAATGCTCGTGATAATAGAACGTCGGCAGCGGCTGCTTGCGACGTTTTGCAACCCAATGAGTCTGGTCGATTCCGGAATCGGCGGTCAACAAACGATTCCGTAGGCCGTGAGGTTGAGAAAATCGCGACTCAACATCGATTTCAATCCGCGATCGTCACGTCCGCCTGCAAATGCACGTCCGAATTCAGTGAGTTCGTAATCAGACAGCTGCGTTCGGCTTTTTCCAGTAGCCGATTCGCCATGCGTTCGTCACTTCCCGCTGGCGCATCCAGTGCGGCATGCACCGAGACTTCGGTGAAGCGGGTTACCGAATCCACGCGATCAAGAGTGCCCTCGACGTTACATGTCAGTGTCGTCCATTCGAATCTGGATGCTCGTGCTATTGCCTTGAACGACAGCACGAAACAGTCGGCGATTGCGGCAATCAGCAATGTTTCCGGAGACCACAAGTTGCCCGGCCCGCCGAACTCCGCAGGCGGCGCGGATTGGATATTCGGAAGCCCTTCGCTCGATAGCTCCACGTTAGAGTCCGTCTGCGCCGTTGCGGCGACCGTGTAGCGGTGCGGCAGTTGTTGCATGGCAAATTCCTTGACGTTTTGCGGTTCCGGCCGTTGGTTCAGAACCTGTGTATCTCGAAACGGAGCGCGCGTACGTCGCTGCCGGCAGTATCGATTATGATAGCGATCAAAACCGCAGTACTGCGTCGACCAGCGACGGGGGCGTAACCGATGAAAACACCGATCCTGGCTATCGTCTGGCTGCCAATGATGGCTGCAGGCGGAGCCGGCACTTCAGACTCTGCAGTCGGCGCCTGTTTCGCGATCATAACGCAGCATGCCGAGGAGTCCAGCGCGTGGTACGAGGAGACGTTCGGTCTCGGGCGGCGAAGCGAGGTCAGCCAACTCGCCCGTTTCAGAATCGTCGAACTTGTCGGTGATGGCCTTTCCGTCGAGCTGATCGAGCTCGATGCCGTAGCGCCAAGACCTGGGTGTCGCATCACCGGTCCGTTCAAGCCGGGGTTTCGGGTAGAGGACATCCGCTCTTTTATCGCCGGTCTGCCCGCGAATCATCACTGATGAACGCAACGACGTTCGATTCGTGCAGTTGCGAGACCGGGACGGGAATGCCGTACGGGTCCTGCAGCGCGTCCGCGGAAGGTAAAGATCATGCGCAATGGTGAGGAGCTGCGCATTCGGGCGGCCGTCGGGAACGACCTGGCAGCGATCGTCGCGCTCTACAATCATTACGTTAAGAATTCACACGTGACGTTCGACACCGAACCGTTTACGAAAGAAACGCGGCGTTCCTGGTTCGAGGGTTTCACCCCAGATGGACCGTATCGGCTGCTCGCGGCCTATCTGGGAACCGACCTGGTCGGGTATACGTGCAGTAGCCCGTTCAAGCCAAAACCCGGTTATCGGACGTCGGTCGAAACGACGATCTACGTGGATCCGGCGTTCACGGGTCGCGGCATAGGGCGGCGCCTGTATGCCGAGTTGCTCGATGCGCTCGATAACGAGGCAACGCTACACCGCGCCTACGGGGGGATCGCGCTGCCGAACGACGCGTCGATCGCGTTGCACGAGGGTCTCGGATTCGAGCGCGTTGCAACCTATCGTGAGGTCGGCATGAAGCTCGGGCGTTTCTGGGACGTCAGCTGGTATGAAAGAGATCTGGGGGACATTTCGCCTGCATAGCGTTGACAGGCTGCAGCGAGGCGCCATCAGTTTGGCTGGATAAACGGCAAATGCCGGGTTCAATGGCGAAATGTCCACGGCGAAAGATCGCCCGCATGGCGGGCTCCCACGATATCGCCGCCGCGAGTCATCTGTGAGCCTGTTGTCCCGAGGCACGGAACAGCTTGCAGAGATCGGGTTCGGGCGCGGATATCGTCCGTACCTCGTCGCCAAACTCCTGCGCCGGGTAGTCCGGGGACCCGTAGCGTGGCCATGACGGCAGTGCCGCGTCGTTCGGATTGCCCGATGCGGCAAAACGCGTCCAGTAGGCCATCATCGTGCCCGACAGGGACTCATCGGTTGCGGTCGTCGTCAGCCAGTCATCATGGGTTCCGAACACGTACGGCAGTTCGGCGCCGTGGTAAGCGCGGACGGCCGCACCGGCTGCACCTTCCCGGACTCGCGACAGCAAATACATCCACGCGGATTCCCCGGCGGCATCGACGCGTGCGGCAAACTTCTGCGACGGGCACAGCATCGTGTCCGCAGTCCGCAGCCGATCCAGCGCTTTACGTGGATCCTTTTCGTTGGCAAGCACGCCGAGTGCGGCGGCAGGGTCGATGTTGCGAAGCTGCGCGGCAGCGGCAGCCACATCCTCAGATGTCGCGTTTTCGGGTGTGCTGGCCCACCATTCATCGGCATTGGTGCCGACAATGACGCTGAAGGGTATGGACGCGGCTTCGTGCACGGACACCCAGGTCGGTTTTGTGATCAGCCGGCCGTCGACGGCGGGGGCGTGATAATAATCCGGAAAAGTCCGCGTATAGATGTCCAGTAGGCGGTCCGCGTCGACGTTGCGTAATGCAGCCATGCTGTCGGCACGCATTTCCTGCGCCAGCGCAACGCCCCGCGCCTGCTCCGACTGCAGCGTCGGTAGGTCGCCGATGCCGAAGCCAGCGGTGCTCTGCAAGATTGCACGGTGAAACAGTCCGCGCGCCTCGTCTGTGAACATCAACGCCACGATGTTCTGAGCGCCCGCAGATTCGCCGAATAAAGTTACCCGACCCGGGTCTCCACCGAATTTCCCGATGTGCTCCTGGATCCATCTCAGCGCGGCAACCTGGTCCCACAGCCCGAAGTTTGCTGAAATTTCATTTGCATTCAGATCCGGATGGGAAAAAAAGCCGAACACGCCGACGCGATACGCAATCGAGACCAGAACGACGCCCTGCGCCGCGAGTACGTGACCGTGATAATTTGGCTCGTACGACCAGCCGCTGGAATTGCTGCCGCCATGGACGTAAACCATGACGGGCTGTGACGTTCCGCGCTCGAGCGACGGCGTCCAGATATTCAGGTATAGGCAGTCTTCGCTGATGCTCAGATCATCGAAGACGTCTCTCGACGCACCGAACATTTCCGCCATGTCCCGGTACCATTCAAGAATGCGTGGCGTTTGCATGCAGGCATCCGCGAAACGGGTTGCATCGCGCTTCGTCATCCGCGCGCGGAACGGTTGCGGTGCGCGCCAGCGCAGCTCGCCAAGCGGCGGTTCCGCGAACGGCACACCGCGAAACACGGCGGCGGCGTCGGTGTCGCCGGTCCACTCGCCCCGCAAGGTTTCGCCGTTCACGGCCAGCTCCGGCTGCCGGTCGCAGCCCGCAATACAAAACATCAGCGCCAACAGCGCCAGCGCGGGTTTCGACGCAAACATGCTCAGCTATCCGCGTTCAGTGATTTGACGAGCGCCACCGACATGACGACGCCAATAACGAGAATCGGCAGCGAGACAACGAGAAGCGTCACCTGGATGACTTTGAGGCCACCGATGAACATGAGCGCGATCGGCATAAGGC
>JBFHXQ010000039.1:0-12768 GCA_041598895.1 Woeseiaceae bacterium
CTCAGTTTGCGTACATGCAGCAACGAAGATGGTGACAATGACGATGAAGTGTCTCGGCAGGCTCACTGTTCGCTCCGGTGCGGGCTGGCATCCCACCCGGGATGCATGACTTTCATTATCAGACTAACATAGCAGACTGGCCCGGCAACGCGAAGCGATACCTCATGAAGGAAAAAATCGACATGCGCAATGCTCTCGTCGGGATGCTGGTCCTGAGCCTGTCGACGTCGACGTCGCCGGCCATCGCCGAAGACACGCTGACGGTCTTCGAGGCAAAGACAGTCATAACGATGGATCCGTCGCTGCCACGCGCCGCGGCGGTCGCCGTCGCGAACGGGCGCATCGTTGCTGTCGGCTCCCTCAAGTCGATGCGGCCGTGGCTGGATGCGCGCAAACACACGATCGACCGGCGCTTCGCCGACGCCGTCGTGATGCCCGGGCTGATCGACAACCATCTGCACCCGCCGCTGGCGGCGCTGGTACTCAACACGCACTGGATCACGCCGCACGAGTGGGTGCTGCCGGGTTCGGCGGTCCAGCACACGCGCGGGCACGACGAATATCTCGACACGCTGGCGAGCGCCGTCGCGAAGTCGGCCAACGGCGGCGAGCCGTTCATAACCTGGGGCTATCACGAGATCTGGCACGGCGATGTGCGCCGAGCCGAGCTCGATCGAATTTCAGGGGATCGGCCGATCATTGTCTGGCAGCGGTCGTTTCACGAGATTGTCACGAACACACCGGGCTTGAGGTGGCTGGGCATCGATCCGGCGGCACCGTCGCCGCATCCGGACGTGGATCTCGAACGCGGCGCTTTTTCCGAGCAGGGCATGATCCGCTTCGCATTGCAGCCCCTCGCGGTCTATCTGCTCGCGCCCGAAAAGTTAGCCGCCGGATACGACCGCCTGCGGGAGATCGTGTGGCGGGGCGGCATCACGACGATAGCCGACATGGGCGTCGGCGGTTATTTCGGTTTCGAGAAAGAAACGGCACTGCAGAAGAAAGCGTTCGGTGGCGTGGCAACGCCGTTCCGCGTGATCCTCATACCGGCGGTTCTGAGTGCGGAGTTGGTCAATGGTCCGGATGCCCTGGTTGAGCAGTTTCTGGCCTACCGCACGCTCACGTCCGACAAGGTTCGCATCGGCAGGCACGTGAAGCTGCTTGCCGACGGCGCATTTTTTGCGCAGTACATGCGCATGAATCCGCCCGGATATATCGACGGGCACGAGGGCAAGTGGCTGACCGAGCCCGACGACTTGCTCAGGCTGGCCCGTGCGTTCTGGCAACGCGGATTTCAACTGCACGTGCACGTAAACGGCGATGAGGGCCTCGACGTGGTGCTGAACACGCTCGACACGCTGCTTGAAGAGATGCCACGACCCGATCACCGGTTCACTCTGCACCACGTCGGGTACTCGACGAACGATCAGCTGCAACGGGCAGCGGCGTTGGGCGCGGTGATATCCGCACAGCCCTACTACCTGTGGGCGCTGAGTGATGCCTACGCACGAATCGGACTGGGTTATGACCGCGCCTCGCAGATGTCGCGCATCGGAGGCATGGTAAGAAACGGCATCGCGACGTCGCTGCATTCGGATTTCACGATGGCGCCAGCGGCACCGCTGACGCTCGCCTGGGTCGCGGTGAATCGAATTACGGCCGACGGTACGCTGATGGCCCCTAAGGAGCGCATATCGGTCGAGCAGGCGCTGCGGGCGGTGACGATCGACGCCGCATTCGCGCTGGGCATGGAGCACGAGATCGGCAGCATCGTCGCCGGGAAGCGCGCGGACTTCACGGTGCTCGAAGCGGATCCGCTCGCAATCGATCCGATGCGGCTGAGGGATATCCCGATCAGGGCGACCGTCTTCGAGGGCAGGGTGCATGAGATCGATTGACGAGCGCAGGGCGCGGCGCGCACAAAGTGCGGGTACGCGGACTGCTGGAACAGCGTAACCGGATTGAAACGGGCTGATGTCATCGGAGTATTCTCGGATCCAACAGCAATCAGGGGAAAAGTAAGATGACCAGAGTAATGAGCGTGCCGCTGATGGCGATCCTTTGGCTCGCGGCCTGCAGCGTCGAGTTTTCTGCCGAAGCGGAGCCGGATGACGAAGCCGAGGCTGCCGTGCAGGCGCTGGTAACTAGCATGTCGGAGGTCTGGAACGCGGGCAACATGTCCGCTTACCTCGACCTGTATGTACGCGACGATCGAACAACGCTGATCTTTGCCGATGTGATCACGGCCGGATGGGAGAACATCAGCGATCTGTACACGACCACGTGGTCAACGGAAGAGAAAATGGGGGATTTCGACACGGAGCGCGTGTCGGTCCGGATCGTCGATGCCGATACCGCCATTGCAAACGGCATTTTCCGGCATCAGTTCACGGACGAGCTGGTCGTCGGCGCATTTTCGCTCGTTGCCCGAAAAGCGGATGGCAGCTGGAAAATCGTGCATGAGCACACGTCGCGGGCGAGACGCCCGCAATAGGCGTATTCAGGGACGATCGTGACAGACGCAGCAGTCAATGCACACGCCGGCGGCTGGCCAAAGCGCTACACCGTCGTGGCGATGTGTTTTCTCGCCGCATTCATCTGCTACATCGACCGCGTCAACATTTCTGTCGCCGCCCTTGCGATGCAGGACGAGTTCGGTTGGTCGGAGACGACGAAGGGATTCGTCCTGTCGTCGTTCTTCATCGGCTACCTGTTAACCCAGGGCATCGCCGGTTACCTCGCAAACCGATTCGGCGCAAAGCCTGTGCTCGGCTTCGCCGTCGTTTCGTGGTCGATTTTCACGATCATTACCCCGCTCGCCGCCTATGCGTCGTTTTCGCTGTTGATCGCCGCACGTATTGCGATGGGCCTGGGCGAGGCGGCGATGTTTCCGTCGGCGTACGGCATGCTCGCCCGCTGGGTTCCGCCGACGGAGCGCTCGCGGGCCATTGCGCTGTTGATGAGCGGGATTCCGATCGGCACATTGTTCGCGCTGATGACGACGGGCTGGATCGTCACACAGTTCGGCTGGCCCGCCGCGTTCTACCTGTTCGGCGTGACCGGCATTTTTTGGGCCGCCGCGTGGTACGCCTTCATTTACGAAGACGCCGCTTTGCATCCGCGGATCTCTCCGGAAGAGCGGCAGCTGCTGATGGCGGACCGAGCGGAAGAGGGCGCGCGCCCGCCGGTTCCCTGGGGCAAATTTCTGAAACTGCCGGCGTTCTGGGCGCTGCTCGTCAATCACTTTTGCAGCAACGTCGTGCTGTACGTGTTTCTCGCCTGGCTGCCGAGCTATTTCCGGGACGCGCAGGGACTCAGCGTGACCGGGGCGGGTATCTATTCGGCGGCGCCGTGGCTCAGCATGTTCCTGATGACGAACATATCGGCATGGATTGCGGACAAGCTGCTCGAGCGCGGCATGAGCACGACGGCGGTGCGCAAGCTGATGCAAAGCATCGGTCTCATCGGCGCGGCAATATTTCTGATGCTCGTGCGCGATGTCGATTCGGCCGGTGTCGCGGTGCTGTACATGAGCGGCGCGCTGGGTCTCGCGTCGTTCACGATTCCGGGTTTCGGCACCAATCATCTGGACATCGCGCCGAAATACGCCGACGTACTGGTCGGCATCACGAATACGTTCGGCACGATACCGGGTATCGTCGGCGTGGCGCTGACCGGCTGGCTCGTCGACCGCACCGGAAGTTACGATTCAGTGTTCCTGATGGTCGCGATCTCGAACCTGGTCGGTGTGACGATCTGGCTGGCGTTTGCGACGGGGAGGAAGGTGGTCGACTAGAGGCTACGGGGACATTCCGGGTCTCCCGGAATGTCCCCAAGTCCCCCGGAATGTCCCCGAATTTCAGACGTAGTCCTTGTACTTGTCGAGGTAGCGGACCGGCTTCGACAGCGCGTCGCGGCGGAACGGGTCGCCGAGTTCCTGAGTGCACATGATTTCGATGACCGTGGTCTTACCGTCCTGCATCTGCGCATCGACTGCCTGCGACAGTGCGAGTCCGACATCCTCCAGTCTGTCCACACGCACACCGTCTGCGCCCATTGCGCGGGCGATATCGGCGAAGCTCGGATTCTCGAGCTCCCCGGCCACGAAGCGACGGTTGTAGAAATCGACCTGATTTTTCTTTTCGGCGCCCCACTGGCCGTTATTGAACACGACCGCCGTCACGGGGATGTCCTCGCGCACGCAGGTCATCGTCTCGCCCATACTCATGCCCCAGGCGCCTTCGCCAGCGTAGGAGATGGCGGGGCGATCCGGAGCCGCGACTTTCGCGCCGACGATCGTCGGAAACGCATAGCCGCAGTTGCCGAAGCTCATCGCGGCGAAAAAGCTGCGCGGCTGTTCGAAGCGCAGATAACTGTTCGCAACGGAGTTGATGTTGCCGATGTCCGTCGACACCATGACGTTCGCCGGCATCGTTTTCTCAAGCTCGCGCAGCACCTGGCGCGGATGCAGATAGCCCTCGCCGGCGCGCGCAATGGCGTCGAGGCTGTAATCATCTTTCTCGTGAATCCATTCGTCGAGTTCGCGCTCCCAGGCGTCCTTTTCCCTGCGGATCTCGGCGGCGCGCTGCTCCCTGGTCGCGTCGCAGGCGAGCGACGCGTTGTCGATACGCTGCAGTAGCGCAGTGGCGGCGGCCTTCGCATCGCCGCAGATGCCGACCGAGATGTTCTTCACGAGCCCGAGCATCTTGTGGTCGGCGTCGACCTGGATAATTTTGGCGTCTTCCGGCCAGTACTCCATCCCGTACTGAGGCAGCGTGCCGAATGGCCCAAGGCGAGTGCCGAGCGCGAGCACGACGTCGGCTCTGCTGATCAGGTTCATGCCCGCTTTCGAGCCCTGATAGCCGAGCGGACCGCACCACAGCGGATGGCTTGCCGGGAACGAGTCGTTGTGGAGGTAGCTGTTGACAACCGGCGCGCCGAGCCGCTCGGCGAGCGCCTTGCATTCTTGGACGCCATTGGCATTGACGACGCCGCCGCCGGCGATGATGACCGGAAGCGTCGCGCTGCGAAGAAGCTCCGCGGCCGCATTCAGCGAAGCCTCGCCGCCGGGGCCGCGGTCGATATGGATGGGCTCCGGTATCGCTACGTCGATGTCGCCGTAGAAGAAGTCGCGCGGAATGTTGAGCTGGGTCGGCCCCATCTCGGACAGCGCGCGATCGAAGCAGCGGCCCGTCAGTTCGGCCATGCGTTTCGGGTTATTCACGTGCGCCTGGTACTTCGTGAATTCCTCGAACATCGGCAGCTGGTTCGCTTCCTGGAAGCCGCCGAGGCCGATGCCCATCGAACCCGTCTCCGGCGTGACGATGACCACCGGCGAGTGCGCCCAGTAGGCGGCCGCGATCGCGGTGACGCAGTTGCTGATTCCGGGACCGTTCTGACCGGTCACGACGCCCTGCCGACCGCTGACGCGGGAGTAGCCGTCCGCCATGTGGGCCGCGCCTTGCTCGTGAACGACGGGAATGAAACGGATGCCCGCGGGCTCGAAGATGTCCATCGCGTCCATGAACGCGGAACCCATTATCCCGAAAATGTGTGTGACCCCGTGCGCGACCATGGTCTCCACGAACGCTTCGCTGGGTGTCATGCGCGGCATCGGCTTTGTCCTTGTTATTCGGGCGGAGAATGTCAGGTATTATTGGTTAATTTCCGATCAGCGACAACTCGGAGGTCGAGTTGGCGGATCAGTAGCTAACGGCACGAAACCGTTACGGCGGGAGCAGTGAATGGCTGAGCGCGCAGACGAGATCCAGGCGGCGAATATCGTCGACATCGATCGCGACACGGTCTGGCATCACCTGACGCAGCACCGGGTATTCGACACAAACGATCCGATGATCGTCGTCGAAGGCAAAGGCATGCGCATCCGGGATTCGAAGGGTAAGGAATACCTTGACGCGATTTCCGGTGGTGTATGGACGGTCAACGTCGGTTACGGCCGCGAGTCGATGGCAAAAGCGGTCTACGATCAGCTGATTAAGCTGTGCTACTTCGCGAACAGCGCCGGAACGATACCCGGTGCACTGTTTGCCGAGGCA
Organism: Woeseiaceae bacterium; assembly: GCA_041598895.1. Classification (GTDB taxonomy): domain Bacteria; phylum Pseudomonadota; class Gammaproteobacteria; order Steroidobacterales; family Woeseiaceae; genus UBA1847. The sequence goes on from JBFHXQ010000039.1 coordinate 6,057, forward strand.
CTGCTCGCAAAGATGCCGGGCATGAGTCGCGTGTATTACTCGAACTCCGGATCGGAGGCGAACGAAAAGGCCTACAAGATCGTCCGCCAGATCGCGCATCGCAAATACGGCGGCAAAAAGTTCAAGATCGTCTATCGTGAACGGGACTACCACGGAACCACGATTACGGCAGTCAGTTCCAGCGGCCAGAACGAGCGCAAGGACGAGTATGGCCCGTTCACGCCCGGGTTCATCGAAATGCCGCACTGCTGCGAGTACCGCTGCCAGTACGACGACGCAACGAATTACGGAATCAGGGCTGCCCGGGAGCTGGAGAATATTATTCAGCGCGAAGATCCGGACACCATCGGTGCCGTCGTTCTGGAGCCGATTACGGCCGGCGGCGGCGCAATCACGCCGCCGGAAGGCTACTGGGAGACGATCCAGGAGATCTGCCGGAAATACGATCTGTTATTGCACATCGACGAAGTCGTCTGCGGTATGGGTCGCACCGGCAAGTGGTTCGGGTACCAGCATTACGGCATAAAGCCGGATATCGTCACGCTCGCGAAGGGGTTAGCGTCCGGTTATGCCGCGATCTCCTGCACGGTAACGACGGAAAACATCTTCGAGCTGTTCAAAAGCGATCCGGCCGATCACATGGGGTATTTCCGCGACATTTCCACATTCGGGGGCTGTGCGGCCGGACCAGCCGCGGCGCTCGAGAACTTACGGATCATCGAAAACGAGAATCTGGTCGCGAACGCGGCGGCCATGGGCGACTATCTGTTGCAGCGGTTGCGCGGCCTTGAGCAGCGTCATGACGTTATCGGCGACGTTCGGGGTAAGGGGCTGTTCGCGGGGATCGAACTCGTCAAGGACCGGCGCACAAAGGAACCGGTGGACGAATCCGTGGTCATGAAGATCGTCGCGTCCTGCCACGCGCAGGGCGTCATCGTCGGCCGCACCAATCGCAGCATCACCGGCTACAACAACACGGTCACGCTGGCCCCGGCATTGATCGTCGGAACGGAAGAGATCGACGAAATCGTCGCAGCGCTGGACAACGCGCTTTCCAACGTTTAGGCGGACGAAATCCGGCGCAGTTCCTCGCCACAAAAGCAGAGCGCGTCGAGCGCCAGCGGAATGAAACGCCCCATCGATGCGAAGCCGTGAATCGTCGATTCGAAACAGCGGTATTCCACGGCCACGCCGGCATCGCGCAGCCGCTCCGCGTACTGTGCCGCTTCGTCCCTCAGTGGGTCGAATCCCGCAGTGACGATGATCGCGGGCGGCAATCCGGCGAGGTCCGGATTGCGCGCCGGTGACAGCTTAAGATCCTCGAGATCCTGTTCGCTCCTAACGTAATGGTGCTGGAACCAGTCGATCAACGGTCGCTCGAGAAAAAATCCGTGCGCGTTGTCAGCATAGGACGGGTACAAGACCGCAGAACGCGAAGCATCGACAGCCGGGTAGATGAGCAGCTGGCCAATCGGATGCGGGTGACCGGAGCGCCGCATCTGCACGAGCGCCGCGGCGATTCCCCCGCCGCAGCTGTCGCCGCCTACGGCTATCCGGTCGGGGTCTCCGCCGAAATCTCGCGCATGCAGCGCCGCCCATTCGAAGGCCGAGTCTGCGTCATGCAGTCCGGCCGGAAACTTGTGCTCGGGTCCCAGCCGATAGCCGACGGAAATCGTAATACAGCGGCTTTCGTTCGCGAGCGTTCGGCACAGCGAATCGTGCGTCTCGATCGTGCCGATGACGCCGCCGCCGCCGTGAAAGAACACCAGCAGCGGCGCGGGATCCTGTCGCTGTTCCGGCCAGTAAATCCTCGCCGGTACGCTGCCGGCGGACGTCCCGACCGCACGGTCTTCAACGCGCTCGACGTCGTCCGGCGCATGCTCCGTCTGTTCCGCAAGTGGATCGTTCTGGGCGCGCGCCTGCGCGGGCTCGAGTTCCCAGATTGGAGGTTGGCCGGATTCCGCAATCAGCGCGAGCAGCTTTGCGGTGGCGGCGTCCGGCTCCACGAGACGACGTCAGCTCAGCGGCCGATCACGAAACTGACGGTCGTCGTCGCGCTGCCGCCGATATTGAGCGTGGCGACGTCCTGCGCATCCTCGATTTGATAATCGCCGGCGTTGCCGGTCACCTGCTTCCAGCTGTCCAGCACCATACGAACGCCCGTCGCGCCGACCGGATGGCCCAGTCCGATCAGTCCGCCGCTCGCATTCACCGGGATCCGGCCGCCCAATTCGATGTCACCGGCTTCGACCGCCTTCCAGCTTGCGCCGGGCTCCGTGATGCCGAAATGGTCGATCGCCATGTATTCCGTGCTCGTGAAGCAGTCGTGCGTCTCGATGCCGTCGAGCTGATCGACGCCGCTGATGCCGGCTCGCGCGAACGCGTCGGTGATCGTGCCGCGAACGTGCGGGAACACGTAGTCGCCACCCCGGCTTTCCTCGATTTTCTGCTGGTAGGCGATCGGCGCCGTCCTGTGGCCCCAGCCCTTTATATAAGGTATGTCGTCGACGGCTATGCCGTGGCGCTTCGCGTACTCCGATGCCTTTTCCGGGCCGGCGAGAAACGCGACGGCGGCACCGTCGGTGATCTGGCCGCAGTCCTGCTTGCGGATCCTGCCTTCGATTACGGGATTGGCCTCGTCGTCTTCGGTGAAGCTCTTGTCGTTGAACTGCCAGCGCCGGGTTTGGGAGTTCGGATTGCGCTTCGCGTTCGCGAAATTGATCTGCGCAATGCGGGCGAGGTGTTCGTGCCGAATGCCGAAGCGTGCGTCGTACTCTTCCGCGAGTTCGCTGAACATATGCGGCCAGGGAAACTCCACGTCGGTGCACTCGTGGCCGCTCCACATGGCGGGCGCGCCGATGTAGTCCGCTGCGACCTGTCCCGGCACGTTGCGCATCTGCTCGATGCCGACGACGGCCGCCAGGCCATAGCGGCCGGCCTCGATTTCCGCCGCTGCTGCAAGCGTTGCGATGCTGCCGGAGGCGCAGGCGGCTTCATGACGCGACGCCGGCAGGCCGGAGAACGCCGGATGCACCGCGGCGAAAAAACCGCCGAGGTGCCCCTGCTTGCAGAACAGCTCCGCGGCAAAATTGCCGACGTGTGCCGTCTCGATATCGTCGGGCGCGAGACCGGTGGCATCGACTGCAGAGAGCACGGTGTCGGTAAAGCCGTCAAACAGCTCCTTGCCGTTGCGGGCCCAGTTTTCGGAAAAATCGGTCTGGTAACCGCCGAGAATATAGACTCTGTTCGTCATTCGTATTCCCTTGAGCGCCCGTTCTGTAGCCCCGCCATTTACTGAGTGACGTGCCGTTCCAGGCTGTCGAGGCGGTCCGCGCCCCAGTACATTTCCCCGCCGGCAATGAACGTCGGTGCGCCAAACACGCCTTTGTCCATCGCCTCGGCAGTAACGTCCTTCAATGCCTGCTTGATGCTGTCGTCCTTCGTCGCCTCCAACAGGCGTTGGCCGTCGAGACCGAGACCGCCGGCAATTTCGCTCAGGACGGCGGGATCGGAACAGTCCCGGCCCTCCGCAAAGCTCGCACTGAATACGGCCCGGGCCCAGGCTTCGGCCTGCTGCCGGTCGTCTTTTGCGAGCACATAGAAAACGCGCGCTGCAGGGATGCTGTTGAACGGAAACGGTTCGGGCCAGTTGTACTCGAGACCGGACTCGGCCGCGCAGCGGGCGACGTCCCGCCAGATGTACGCGCCCTTCGGGTCGCCCGGGTTCGGCGGCAGGTGCCCGCGGGCCTTGAAGATGGCGCCAAGGGCAATCGGTTTCCATCGCACGTCCCAGCCGTGCTGGTCGGCCAGTCGCGTCAGGCGCGGCACCGCAACGTACGAATACGAGGACGAGAAATCAAAAAAGAAGTCGATGGTCGCGGACATTGATTGCACAGGCTTTCATAAATAGACTTGGTAGATTATCGGGCCAGAGCGCGATAATCAATCTTGGCAGGCGCAGGCTGCATTTCGATAAAGGTTAGAGAAAAGTAGTCCAACACGCTGATAGATATGTAAATTGTCTGGGGGCAAGGTCATGCGTACGACGACCAGTGAGCGAATCGAGGACTTCACACGGCGCGGCTGGTGGGGCGAGCGCACGATTTTAAGCCTCTTCGATGCCGCGGTCGCCGAGCGGCCGGACCAGCCGGCGCTGGTCGATCAGGCGAACCGTGCGGATTTCGCCGACGGCGATGCCGAGCGGCTGTCGTTCACCGAGGTTGCGGACGCCGTTGCGAATGTCTCGGCGGTCTTTCATGCGCATGGCCTCCGGAAAGACGATATCGTCGTCGTCCAGCTGCCGAATATCGTCGAGCTGCCCATCGTGTACCTCGCGCTTGCGCGGCTCGGCGTGGTGGTGAGCCCCGTGCCGGTGCAATACGGCAAGTACGAGTTGCGAAAAGCCCAGGAGCTCGTCGACGCGAAAGCGTACATCACGACGTCGAACTTCAGCGGCAAGGATTTCGCAACGCAGAACCGGGAGGCATTCCCGGAATCCTGCAGCCTGTTCGTTTTCGGGGCTGCAATACCGGAGGGCGCGATTCCGGTGTCGATTGCAGGCGCAGATAGCAGCGAACTTCAAAACTGGCAGCATTATGCAAACGACGCGGACGTATCGGCCAACGATGTGTTCACGATCTGCTGGACGTCCGGGACGACCGGCACGCCGAAAGGTGTGCCAAGAAGCCACAATCACTGGATCGCGATCGCCACCGCGACGGCCGAGGCGTCTGCGGTGCAGGATGGGGAACGTCTTTTAAACCCGTTCCCGCTGGTCAACATGGCGGGCTTGAGCGGTTTCCTGTTTTCCTGGCTTTTGAAACGCGGCACGCTGGTATTGCATCATCCCCTGGCCCTCGACGTGTTCCTGAAGCAGATCGAGGACGAGAAAATCGGCTACACGATTGCGCCACCGGCCGTGCTCACGATGCTCCTGAAGCGCCGCGAGCTGCTGGATGCCATCGACCTGTCCAGCGTGCGGGCTATCGGCTCCGGCGCCGCGCCGCTGTCGCCGTGGATGGTGATGACGTTCCAGGAAGACTACGGCATCGAAATCATCAATCTCTTTGGCTCGAATGAGGGTATGTGTCTGGCATCGAATGCGCGCGATGTGCCGGATCCGGCCGATCGTGCGCAGTACTTCCCGCGCTACGGCATCGAGGGCTTCGAGTGGAGTACCGAAGCGACCAGGGTGATTCGGACGCGCCTCGTCGATCTTCAGTCGGGCGAGATTGTCAATAAGCCGGGCATCCAGGGTGAGCTCGAAATCTGGGGTGCGACGGTATTCGACGGCTACTTCAAATCGCCGGAAGCGAACAAGGAAGTGTTCACCGAGGACGGCTGGTTCCGCACCGGCGATGTGTTCGAGATCGCCGGCGAGGGCGACAAGGAGAAGCTCTACAAATTTGTCGGTCGCTGCAAGGACATCATCGTCAGAGGCGGGATGAATATCTCGCCGGACGAGATCGACAACCTGCTGGCCGGCCATCCGAAGGTTGCCGAGGCCGCCGTCGTCGGCTACGACGACGAGGTGATGGGCGAAAAAGTCGGCGCCGTCGTCGTCCCGAAACCCGGCGAAACGGTAAGTCTTGATGACATCACCGACTTCCTCCGCGAAAAAGGCCTCGCCGTCTTCAAGCTGCCGGAAAAGCTGCGCTGCGTGGACGAGCTGCCGCACAATGCGACCGGCAAGGTGCTGCGCAGGGAACTGAAGGCCCTGTTCGACGAGGAGCAATGACCCATGCGTAACGCCTTAATTTTCGATGCCGTACGAACTCCCCGGGGGAAAGGGCGCGACGGCGGCGGGCTCAACGGTGTCGCGCCCGTCGATCTGCTGAAAACGCTGTTCGATGCCGTCGCCGCCCGCAACGACATGAACGGCAGCGCGGTCGATGACGTCATCCTGGGTTGCGTCACCCAGGTCGGGGAGCAGGGCGGCAACGTCGCAAAGGTTGCCGCCCTCTACAGCGGTCTGCCGAGCAGCGTTTCCGGCATTACGATCAACCGGTACTGCACGTCCGGGCTGGATGCCTGCAATTTTGCGGCGATGAAAGTGATGACCGGCATGGACGATCTCGTGTTCGCCGGCGGCGTCGAGTCCATGTCGCGCGTGCCGATGCTCTCGGACAAGGGCAGTTTCTACAGCGATCCGGAGCTCGTGAAAAAGGCGCGCTTCGTGCCGATGGGCCTTGCCGCCGATCTTATTGCAACGATCGACGACATCAGTCGCGATGACTGTGACGCGTATGCGCTGCGCTCGCAAGAGCGGGCCGCAGCGGCGCAGCAGAACGGCCATTTTTCGAAGTCGCTCGTCGCCGTGACCGATCCCGCAACCGCTGCCGTGCTGGAACGCGACGAAAGTGTACGCGCCGGGATTACGCCGGAAAAGCTGGCGTCGTTCGAGCCGCTGTTCACCGAGCTGGGCAAGAGCGGGTACGAGGCGTTTTTCCGCAGCGCGATGCCGGCGCTCGGGGACATGCGCTACGTGCACCATGTCGGTAATTCGCCGGGCATCGTTGACGGAGCATCGCTTGTTGCAATCGGCTCGGACCGGGCCGGTCGCGAATTCGGCCTGCGCCCCCGCGCCAGAATCAGGGCCATGGCTAATATGTGCGGCGACGAGGTGCTCGCGCTGACCGGCGGCATCGATGCCGCGCAGGACGTTCTGCGCCGCGCACGCATGAGTGCGCGCGACGTCGACCTCGTCGAATTC
>JBFHXQ010000040.1:0-12764 GCA_041598895.1 Woeseiaceae bacterium
AGCGTGTACAGCAGCTGGCGGGCCATGACATTGTTGCTGTGCTTGTTGACTCTCGCAATCACATCGGCGAGCGGCAGCGAATCGAACGTCAGCAGCGGCCTAAATTCCTCAGGAGTTTTGACGTTGCGAAATTGGCCGTTGAACGTGCCGCCGGACTCCCGCCACAACGACGTAAACAAGCCGAAAACGAATTCGTTGTGACCGAGCGCAGTCCGATCCATCGCATAGCGGCGACAGCGATTCGGAAATCGGCCGCTGAACGTCATCTTGTCGATCGCCTCGTTCGCCATAATCGCTATTCCCCGCTGGTAGCCCCTGCAGGGTGCTGCAGTCAGGGACAAACGATTATCGAATTCCAGATTGGCCAACGGCGGATCGATCCATACCCGAACCGCGTTGGCGTCGTGGTCCGGTTCGAACCAGTAGCGCACTACCTTGAAATTCATCAGCAGTGCGTTTGGCGCAACGTTGTATGCTCGCAGCGGTTGCCGATCGAATTCAGCGGGATCCTCTGCGGCGACGTCGAAGTAGCTGTCGTCGATCAGAAGGTCACCCCGAATCTCATGGATGCCGGCCTGACGCACGCGACGCAGCATCTGCCATACGCGCTCGGTGACGAGAAACGGGTCTCCCTCACCCTTTATGAGCAGGTCACCGTGCAGCGAATCGCCCACGATTTCGCCAAGCGCGTAGACCGACGTCGTCCACGTGTACGCCGGGCCAAGGATATCCAGCGCAGCGAGCGTCGTCAGCAGCTTCAGCGTCGACGCCGGGTTACGCGACACCTCGTCGCCGATACGAAGCACTACCTCGTCATTGTCGAGATCCTCGACGTAAACGCTGAGCGAATCGGGAGGCAGCTTGCGCAGATCGAGCACGCTTTGAACCACCGCAGGGAGTTCCGATTGCACGCCTGCGGGCGCATCGGTGCCGCAGGCGAGCGCTGCAATCAGCAGCGCCGCGCCGGCGAATCGGCCGCAGTCGTGACTGCGCTGCTGGTCACGACGCAGCGGAATGCTCATGCCGTGCCCGGTTTGGCAATGCCGTAGGTGCGGATGCGATCTGCGAGTGTCGTGGGCTTCAGACCGAGCATTTCCGCGGCGCCTCCATGTCCGGAAACGCGCCAGTTGGCGCGCTCCAGCGCGGCGACCATGTTCAATTTTTGAAATTCCCGCATTTCGGCTTCCGTGAGTATATCGTTCGCCGCAGCAGCGGCGGTGCTCGTCGCGCTTGCGGGGATGCCCAGCTCCGGCATTGACAGATCGAGCCTGAGCGTTGCGCCGCGGGACAGAATGACCGCGCGCTCGATGACATTCTTCAGTTCCCTGACGTTACCCGGCCAGTCGTAATTCGCGAGCTTTTCCGCCTGCGTTTGCGTCAGCTGCAGCACAGGGCGGCCGAAATCGCTGCAGGTCTTTTCCAGAAAATGCTGCGCAATCTGCACGATATCCTTGCCACGTTTGCGCAGGGGCGGCACCTGGATCGGAAACACACTGAGCCGGTAAAACAGGTCTTCGCGAAACTCTCCGGCGACGATTTTTTGCTCTAGATCCCGGTTCGTTGCGGCTATAACGCGCACATCCACGGAGCGCGTAACGTCGTCACCGACGCGCTCGAATTCGCTCTCCTGCAATATCCGCAGCAGCTTGCCCTGCAGCTCCAGTGGAATTTCGCCGATTTCGTCCAGGAAGATCGTGCCACCGTCGGCCAGCTGAAATCGTCCTGGCCGATCGCGATTGGCGCCGGTAAACGCGCCCTTGACGTGCCCGAAAAACTCGCTCTCGAACAGTTCTTTCGGTATCGAGGCACAGTTGACCTTGACGAATGGAGCGTTCGCGCGGGCGCTGCGCCCGTGAATCGCATGCGCAACGAGTTCCTTGCCCACGCCGGATTCGCCCAACAATAGTACGTTGGCGGGCGTGCCGGCGACCGCCTCGACAGACTGCAGCATTTCCTGCAATGCCCTGCTCGTGCCGATGATCTGACCGAAATTCATCGCAACGCTCACTTCCTCTCGAAGATAATCGCGTTCGCGCTCGAGTTCGTCCCGCAGACGTGCATTTTCAGCAAGCATACGCCTGAGCTTGCGTTCCGCATTGTTGCGTTCGGTCACATCCTCCGACGCGACGAGGAGCTGATCGACTCGGCCCTTGGCGTCACGATGAGCAATTGCGGAAATGATGAGTTCGAGCACTTTGCCATCTTTGGTCACCAGGCGGCGTTCCTTTCCCCCGAAGTCCCCCTCCGCGATGAGCGCTTTGAGGCGCGGCTTCGTGTACCGGGCGCGGTCCTTCGCCGTGTAGAAATCGGTAACGTATCGACCCACGACTTCTTCGCGCGCGTAGCCAAGTTTGCGCAGCCAGTGGTCCGTAACGGTCACGATCTTGCCGTCGCCGTCGATCGTGTGGAGCATGGCGGGCATCGACCGGTATAAATCCCGATACTTGAAATTGACGAGTGCCTCGTCTGAGATCTCGCTGTACATCGCGATCGTTTGCAGGAAGCGTCCGTCAGGGTCGTAGTGAACGATCGAGTTCGTCACGCACGCAACGACGTCGCCGACTTTGTCGATGAACTCGATCGGCTTGCTTTCGAGCTTGCCGGTGCGCCGGAGAGCAGGCCGGAACTCGCGCTCGATGCGCTCTGCCGACGCAGGCGTCACGAAGTCGGCGGGCGGCCGGCCGATGATGTCGGCGGCAGCGAAGCCCAGCCGGGCCGCAAACGCGTCGTTTACGTCGACGTAGACGCCGTCTTCGCCGATCAGCGTCGCCATTGCCGGGGAACGCCTGAACAGCCACTCGTAGTCGGGGTTGTCGTGCATGCGGCGAGTGTATACGAAATTTCGTAAATCAATGCACGACTTTTCGGAAGTTACGAAATTTCGTAACTTGCGATACTTAGCTAGTTGCCTGAATTACTTAGAAAATCAGCGTTGGCACGGTAACTGCAGTGGCTTCGACAAGGGGCACCACCACGCAGCGTTGCATGCTGCGCCACCGTTAAGGACAGGACAATGAGGACGCGAAACATCGAAAACGCACTCGCTCTCGCCGCTGCGCTGGTCGTATTGATTGGCGTAACGTTTGCCGCCCGCTCCGCGCTGGCCGACCACGAGGCCGTCATAGGGACGACGGCGATCGCGATACACACGGCGTGCGATCAGAGCATCGCGATTGCCGAGCTTGCACAGGAAAAAGCCGCGTCCAGCGCGGCCGAGGCCGTCGTTGCAGAAACCCGGCTCGACCTTGATATCCGCCTGCTGGACCCGATATTCCGTCTTGGCGCAAGGCGGTAACGACGCGAGTAACCCCCGGCGGCCGGAAGGTCAGGAATCTCTCCCCCAATAGCCTGACCTCGCCGGCCCCGGAGATCACCGGCCGGAGGCCGGGTCGAGGACCAGGATGGTCCGGCGGCATCCCCCTGCCGCTTCTGCTTGGGCGCCGGAGGCCGCTCCGTGTCGGATCGGCTTGCTGCATCGACTATCGAATACAGTCTCCGGCGCCGTTCTTTTTCGACAGCCGCGCACCGCTCGAAAGAAAGTCTGTGTCAGCGCAGCGAGCGATTGCGATGTCCTTCGATTCGCGAGTTCCTCGTGCTCGAATTGCGGTTGCTGAAGGATTCGCGGAGCTTCTTAAGCCACAACCTGGCCCACGCGAACTCGATGCTCAGTATGGCCAACCCGATCGGAATGACGATGAGAGCCGGCCCCGGCGTTACCAACATGATTGCGCCCAGCAGAACGACCGTTACGCCCACTACGGTTACGACGATTCGCCGTGCGAGCTTGTAGGTCAGGTGGACGACTCTTTTGATCACGATGCTTTCCCGGGAACGCGGGCGGCTGTCGGAACAGCCTATTCTGCGCTTATGATTGTTCTCTGACCACGCCAGAAGAGCGTTTGTTGCATGCAAAGATACGCGATATTGCTGCTGGCTGCCGGGCTGTCGACGCGCCCCGGCACCTCTGACCTGACCGCCTCGCTTGAAATCAGGGCGCAGCCGCCATCGTTCGCTATCGTTTCGCAGCCGGAAGCACGGCACCAGGTAAACCCGCCTCGCCTGGCTTTTCCAATCGAAGTCGATGCGGAGTGTCCAGCCGGCGGCGGCGTCCAGAGCGTAACGATCAGTATTGCCGATACGCGCGAGACGATTCGCCCGCCGGAGGCCGGATCCGCAACGACGGTCGCTGCGTCACTCGAGGTGATCGACCGCCAGCTTGCCCCGATCGTCATCGAGGGCTTCTGTGCCAAACGTTCGAAGGATATCGGGTCGAGCCTGTTCGTTGCATCGCTGGCATCTGTTCACGTATCGCTCCGCTGCCGCAGCCCCGAGGGCGACTCCGTCCACTATGGCAGCCATCCGGTTGGTGTCGAACTCGTTTGCACCAGCGATGGCGGAGTCGAACCGGCTACGCGAATTGTCAGGGACCTGCCGTGGTGAGATGTCGTTCGAGGAATTCGAGCATCGTCTCCCATGCGCGCTCCGCAAGGCCAGGCCTGAAATTCCGATGCGTCGGGTTTGCGAACGAATGCGTCACATTATCGTAGACGTTGATTTCGTATACCTTGCGCAAGCGTTTCAGTGATTTTTCGAACTCCCGCACATCGTCAACACGAATGCCGCGATCCTCGGCGCCGAAAAACGCGAGAATCGGTGCGCTGATCGGCCGCAGCTGGTCCTCATCGGTTACAACCTGACCGTAGTAGATCACGGCAGCATCGAGTTCGTCGGGCAACAGCATGGCGGCGTTGAGCGCCCATTGGCCCCCGAAACCCCAGCCGAGCACGCCGACGGCAGGAGCTCCGGCGGTCATCGTCAGAAACTCGTACGCCTGACGAATATTTTCCCTCGCCGGATCAGGCTGCTCGACGACGTCGATCATCAGCTGCCGCGCCGCTGGCGCGTCTTCGGCCGTGCGACGTTCGAAGAGATCGACTGCGAGCACGATGTAACCTTCGGCTGCGATCTTGTCCGCCATTTCGCGAACGGTGTCGTTGAGGCCCCACCACTCATGGATCACGATGATCGCGGGCAGCGGCTCTACCATGTCCGACGGAAACACGAAATGGCCGTAGACGAGCTCGTCGCCGACTTCCCCGTACGGCAGGCGTTCTGATATGACCGCCCGCTGCGACGATTCCCCCGACGCACCGGGCACGGGCGGAGCGGCACTTCGCGACGTGCCGGTTTCCGGCGCTCGCTCGTCACTCGCAGAGTCGCTGCCGCCCGGCCCGCAAGCGCTGAGCAACAGCGTCGCTACGCCGAGCGCAATAAGTCGCATCCGCGCCGAACGCTGGCAGTCGAACATAAACAAACCCGTGAAGATTTCGGGGCAGTGTAAAACAAACATTCGCCGTTGGCGAAGTACGCTCATGGCCAGTCATCCTCGTCTTCCCATTCGCGCAGTTTAGTCTTGTCGACGTCCTGCCACTGACGCTCGCTTTTGCGTATGTTCTGAACGACCTTGGCGACCACGTATATCGCGATCACCGAGATGATAAGCAGTACGGGCAGCAGGCCTTTGGGCATTTCGAACTCTGGATTCGGTCGTCGTGGCACAGCATATCATTGCAGCACGTTGACACCCCCCTCCCGTTCAGTACCGTGCCGGTTTGGGGAATTCTCCCGCTGCGAATTGCGCGCCAACACATGACCGATAGCGGGCAACAAACGACTCGGCTCCAAAGAGGTTTCGCATTTTTTCGCGAGTCCCTTCGCGACAACGATGTGGACTACACGCGCATCAGCATCAGCCGGTCGCTCGGGCTCCTGGCTATTCCGATGATGCTCGAAATGGCCATGGAGTCGATATTCGCGGTCGTGGATATCGCGTTCGTATCGCGACTCGGCACGGATGCGGTCGCTGCAGTCGGACTCACTGAGGCCGTCATCACGGTTCTCTATGCGGTCGCAATCGGCCTCGGCACCGGCGCAACTGCGATGGTATCGCGCCGCATTGGCGCCCGGGATCCGGACGCTGCGGCACGGGTCACCGGACAGGCGATCTGGCTCGGCGCGGGTCTGTCCGTCGTTATCGCCGTGCCCGGCGTTGCCTTCGCTCCCGATTTGCTGCTGCTGATGGGCGCAAATCCGAGCGTAATCGAAACCGGCAGCGGTTATACGGCAGTCCTGCTCGGCGGTTCGGCGAGCATCCTGTATCTTTTCTTGCTAAACGCGGCCTTCCGCGGCGCCGGCGATGCCGCGATCGCGCTTCGCTCTCTGTGGCTTGCGAACGGCATCAATATTGTGCTCGACCCGTGCTTCATATTCGGACTCGGGCCGTTTCCGGAAATGGGCGTTACCGGCGCCGCTGTCGCAACCACGATCGGTCGCGGTACCGGCGTCGTGTATCAGCTCTGGTATCTGCTCAACGGCCGTGGCCGTCTCGATTTCCGTATTTCCCACCTGCGCATTAGCCCGCCGCTGACCCGACGCATGCTGATCATTTCGGCCGGGGGAATCGGCCAGTTCCTGATCGCGACCGCAAGCTGGATCGGCGTGATTCGCATAATCGCGATGTACGGCAGCGCGGCGATCGCGGCTTATACGATCGCGTTACGCATGCTCGAATTCGCATTCCTTCCCGCATGGGGACTCGGCAATGCGGCAGCGACCCTGGTCGGACAAAATCTGGGTGCCGGCCGGCCGGACAGGGCCGAACAGTCCGCCTGGCGGGCGGCGCGCTATAACGTCATTTTCTTGACCGCTGTCGGCGTCGTCGTGCTCGTTCTGGCGCCGCAAATAGCAGGTTTGTTCACGCACGATCCGGACGTCATGCGCTACGCAACGAACTGCCTGCGCATCATGGGACTCGGCTACCCGATGTACGCACTCGGCATGGTAATGGTGCAGTCACTCAACGGTGCAGGCGACACCGCGTCGCCGTCAATTCTGAACCTGATCTGTTTCTGGATCATTCAGATTCCGCTTGCGTATTGGCTCGCAACCTCGGCAGGGCTCGGGCCGAACGGCGCGTATGCCGCCATTGTGATTGCGGAGTCTACGCTGACGGTGCTGAGCGTGTTCGTCTTTCGCGCCGGGCGCTGGCGGCATCAGGTCGCGTGATGCGGCGCTCGGGCAGTGCCGGCAAGGACACTCCAATTCCCGGAATCCGGTGTCACGCCGTTTAAGGACGGTAATATAGCCGTGCTGAATCCCCTATGGCTGCGTGGAGGCCTGCATGAACGATCTTTCTCAACTGGCCAATCTCGCCGAGATACTCGGCGTCGTCATCGTCCTTGGAGGTGTCGCGTTTGCCGTCCTGCAGATGCGGCAGTATCGCCAGCAACGTCGGGAAATGGCAGCAATCGAACTGTTTCGTTTTTTCGGCAGCCCGCACTTCACGGACGCTTATCAGAATATACTCGACCTACCCGACAACCTGAGCGCTGCCGAGCTGCGGCAGAGATTTCCCGATCGGGAAGGCTGCGCGATGCTGATCAGCACGACGATGGAAAACATCGGCGTGATGACGCACCAGCGCATCGTGCCGTACGTCGTCGTCAACAATCTGATGGGGCACAGCACGATCGTCCTGTGGCGCAAACTAGAGCACTGGGCGCAGGATATTCGTGAAAAGCACCGCAATCCGGCGGCATTCGAATGGTTTCAGTGGCTCGCCGAGATGCTGGAACGCTGCGACGATCCTGATGAACCGCCGGCATTCGAAGCGTTCCGGGACTGGCGTCCAACCTCGTTCACGCGCGAGCTGTGACAGCGTGAATCGCGCGCCGCCGCTCATCGACATTCGCAACGCGACGATTTGGCGCGGCCGCACCCGGGTATTCGACAATCTCGATTTGCGCATCGATCAGCATGAACGCGTCGCTATCCTGGGTCCGAACGGCTCCGGTAAGACGACGCTCCTGAAGACCCTTAACCGGGAACTCTATCCTGTTCGCAAAGAAGGCTCCTGGGTTCGCATTCTGGGACGCGACGACTGGAACGTGTGGGAGCTGCGTCGCCGCATTGGGATCGTTTCTCACGACCTGCAGTTTCGATATACGCCGACGACAACGGCTGTCGAGGCTGTCGTGTCGGGGTTTTTTTCCAGCATTGGTGTCCACGGCACGCTCGCGGACCTCGTCACATCGATACATGTTGAGAGGGCGCGTGAGCTTCTCACCCGGCTCGGCATTGACTCGCTGGCTGACACGCCACTACGCGAAATGTCGACGGGACAGCAGCGCCGCTGCCTGCTGGCACGCGCACTGGTCCACGATCCGAACACGCTGATTCTCGACGAACCGACGGAAGGCCTGGATTTCGCGGCGAGCTTCGAGTTTCTGGCAAGGGTACGATCGCTGTCTGCCGCCGGGTGCAATATCGTCGTCGTATCGCACCATCTAAACGACATTCCGCCGGAAGTCGAGCGCGTCATCGTGCTCAAGGGAGGGAAAGTAGTTGCCGATGCGGACAAGTCAACGGTGTTGACAGGGGCTGTCCTCAGCGACGTCTACGAGACCTCTGTCCGCGTTCGGGAAATCGATGGCTACTTTCTCGCCTACCCGGGCTGAGCGGATACGCCAGGAAATCCGTGAACTGCTACGATGTCGGCCCGCGTAATCGGATCTAAGCTACGTTCATGAGCGCAATCAGATACGGCGTCGCGTCCTCGCTGCTACTGGCTCGGCCTGCGGTCGCGGCAGTGCCGGAAACCGGCATCGGCGACCCCGGCCCGGCGTTCGTGCTGTTCGCGGCAGCCGCCGTACTGATCGTGGCACTTCTATCCCGCTCCGCGTTGGGCCCGGCTATCGTTGCCGCACGGCGCAGAGCCAACCATTTTCGAACCCGCCGTGAACTCGAATCCCGGAGCAGCAACGTGCTGCACGATTTCATCCTGCCCGGCGCCTATGGCGGCCTGACGAAGATCGACCACGCGATGCTTACCGCCGGCGGAATACTCTGCATCCGCGGCGTGCACTGTAACGGCATCATTCTGGGTGCCGACAGTGATCCACAATGGACTTTCGTCAACGGACGCACGCGCAACCGCTTCCTGAATCCCGTGATTCAGAACGCCGGTCGCGCGCGTGCGCTGCAGGTCGTCGTGCCCGACGTTCCCGTTGCGAATCTGATCATCTTTACCGGAGACGTCGAATTCCCGACGCCGCCGCCAAAAAACGTCATTCTGCTACGCAACCTCGACAGCTATATTGCGAAGTTCGTATTCGGGCCGGCGAAAGTAAAGGACTGGGATGCGGTGTGGCTCACGCTCCGATCGTCGGCGATGACAGACGCTGCTGCGAGGCGAGACTTTCAGGCGCAGCTCGGGTTCTCCTGAGGCGGCTCGGCGTTCGGTACGTCCCGCGTTGCTTTATACTCCGCGGCTGGGCCCGCTGCGGATGGTTCGCTCCCGATGGAACAGACCGAAACCCTGATCGCCTCGCCGCTCGGTGTTCTTGCGGTGCTCGCTGCCGTTGCCGCCTTTTTCTTTTTTCTCGAACAGACGACGCGGGCGAAACTGTTTCAGTACATTCCGCCACTCCTGTTCATCTACGTAACGCCGGTATTCCTCAATAACTTCGACGTCATCCCGAGTTCGTCCCCTGTCTACGGCGGACTGAGCGCCTACGCGCTGCCGGCCTTCATCGTTCTCATGCTGATAAAGGTCAACGTGCCTGCGGTAATCAGAGTCATGGGTAAGGGCGTGCTCGTGATGCTGATGGGTACGGCGGGCGTCGTCGTCGGCGGGGTCATTGCTTACCTGATCGTTCATCCGTGGCTGTCGGAGGATGCCTGGAAAGGATTCGGGTCGCTGGCCGGCAGCTGGATCGGCGGCACCGCGAATTTGCTTGCCACGAGCGAAATGCTCGGGGCGTCCGAGGAGCAGGTCGGCCTGGCGGTAATTGCCGACAACGTCGTGTACGTCGTGTGGCTGCCCCTGCTGCTGATGTCACGCGACTTCGCGGACCGATTCAATGCCTGGGCGCGGGTTCCCGCGGACCGGCTCGCATCGATGGATGCCGCGGCCGAGGTTCATGTCGAGGAAGATCACCCACCAACGATGCCGCAATATCTGTATCTGGCAGCCGTCGTGTTCGGCGTCACCTGGATCGGCACTGCCTGGGCCCCATCGATCTCGGCCTACATCACGACATCCGTTCCGGCTCTTGAGGCGGTCTTTTCCGTGACTACTTCGCGCATCCTGCTGGTCACGACGATCGCGCTCGTGCTGTCCGCAACGCCTGTCTCCCGGCTACCGAATGCCACCGCAATGGGGACCGCGCTGATTTATATCTTCGTCGCCGGCATGGGTGCACGCGCCTCGGTGTCGGGCCTGGCCGAGGCGCCCGCTTTCGTCCTGGGCGCATTTATCTGGATATTCATTCACGGGCTCTTCTGCCTGGCGGGCGCGTGGCTGTTCAGGGTAGACGTACACAGCGTTGCGATCGCATCGGCGGCCAACATCGGCGCGGCGGCATCGGCGCCAATCGTGGCCGCACACCATCGACCGAGCCTGGTACCTGCATCGATCCTTATGGCCCTGCTCGGGTATGCCATGGGTAACTATCTCGCGCCGCTGACCGGACACCTCGCGCGACTGGCGGCGGGTCAGTAGCCGCGTCGCTTGCGCCAGCGCAGGCGCTGCACATTTGCGACCGCGACGTCGAGTGGTATTTTGTGCCCATCATGACTGGCTTTTTGCGGAAGCTCAGGCGCTGGACCAATCGCCTGCTGTTCACTTTTGTGATGCTGCTCATCGTCGTAACGGCGGGCGGCGTTTGGCTTTGGCGTGATCGCCCTGCGCTCGGCGACATCGCGTGGTCTGACTATCCGACCGGCGGTGACTCGGCGGCGGCAGTCACCCTGACCTGGCTGGGCACGACTACGCTGCTGTTCGACGATGGCGAGACCCAGCTTCTGATCGACGGCTTCTTCTCCCGGCCGGCTGCCCTGAATCTGCTGTTCAGGCGCCCAATCGTGCCGGACGTGGCGAACATCAACTACGCATTGAACGAGTTCCGCATGCGCCGGCTAGCCGCAATCGTTACGGTACATTCGCACTTCGACCATGCAATGGACGTGGCCGCAGTCGCCAACCGGAGCAGCGCATCGATTATCGGTTCTGCATCAACCGCTCAGATAGCGCGCGGCGGCGGAGTTCCCGAAGATCAGATCATCGAGGTTGAATCTGGCATCACCTACGAGTTCGGTGATTTCTCGGTCCGGCTCATCGACTCTCTGCATGCGCCGCTGGGTTGGCGCGGCGGCACGCCTCTTGCGGGAACGATCGACGAGCCATTGAACACGCCGGCCCCGTACACCGCCTATCGGGAAGGCGGAAGTTATTCCGTCGTCGTCGCACACCCGGAAGGTACGGTGCTCATTCAGGCCAGTGCCGGTTTCGTCGCGGACGCGCTGGCGGACGTCGATGCGGATGTCGTGCTGCTGGGCGTCTTCGGTCTCGAGCTTCTGGGCCGCAAGTACGCGGAGACCTACTGGCAGGAACTCGTTACGAAGACCGGCGCCGGGCGCGTGATGCCGATCCACTTCGATGACTTCACGCAGGCTTTCGGTACGTTGCGATTACCGCCGCGGCACCTGAATGACTTTACGACCGTCGCTGCGTGGCTGGACGAGTTTCGCGCCGCCTGGGACAACGACACGACGCTGCATTTGCCGGCATTCGGCAAGCCGATTGCCCTTTACGCGCCAGCGTCGCCCGACGTCTGAGCGCGCTGGCGGCCGAGAACATCGGACCACAGTGCCGAATCGCCGGCGATGAGCGCCTCTTTTTCAGATCGCTCGAGCTGCTTGATGCGGCGTTCGATTCGGGACGCCGCGGCCCGATCGCCGGCTGCACGCTCGAAGACCAGCTGCAGTGGACCACGTCCGCGAATGTACTTGGCTCCGCGACGGCCCGATTCGTGTTCGCGCAGGCGTCGCGCGACGTCCGTCGCAATGCCCGTGTAGAGCGTGCCATCCGCGCAGCGGATGATATAGATTGCGTACTCTGTTTTGCTCATCGGTCCGGGTGCCCAATCCGGAGATGTTGGCAAATCATGTGCAACGAACGAAATTCGAGAATAAGCCCGACGCTCAGGCCGAGGCGCCGTCAAGGACCTCTCCGAGCACGCGAAATGCTCCCGCTTCGATTCCGGCCCGATTCTCCGCCGTATCCGCATAGGTCAGCACGATTTCCTGAGCGCCACCGAGCGCCTTCGCCGGCTCGTGGAGCGTGAGCGTGAGGGTGTTGGCAGCCATCTTCGCTGACGATATCAGGTCGTGTCCGCCGAACTGCTGCTCGTTGATCTCGATGTATGTCGACTGATCGAAGTCTTCGTCGATTGTGTGCATCAACAGGAGGTAGTCGTCGATGTCGCCTTCCGGTGTCGTTTTGGCGAAAAAAAGCATCGTCGCATTATCACGAACATCGAACGTAACAGTGTCGTAATAGCGAGAGCTGGTCATCGACGGGCTTTGACATCCAACAGGTAATACGAAGTGTACGCTCGCGAGTCTCGGGATGCGAATCCGAGGATTAGCGCTCCTCAGTCGCGGCCGGGACTTTCGGATGCAGCTTCGTCGGACGCGCCGAAATGCTCGTCAAGCCGTCGATCCTTTTCCTGCCAGATCGCGGTTAGCCAGCGATGAAATCTCCGGCGGAATTCGCGATCATGCTGATAATCGCCCGATAACAACTCGTCGGGTATCGGCCGCGTGCGAACCTCGACGATCGCGCGCACGCGCTTCCCGCAACAGAGCGCCCAGAATCGGGCCGGGCCGTCGGGGTAGATTACCGTTGCGTCGATCAATGTCTC
>JBFHXQ010000041.1:0-12736 GCA_041598895.1 Woeseiaceae bacterium
GCTTCTCCTGGAGCCTCTCAACAACATTCGTATCGGCGGTTTCAAGCTCGGATTCTGGTTCGCGCAGCAGGGGTCGATTTACGTATTCGTCGCGCTGATCTTCTTCTATGCCTGGGCGATGAACAGGATCGATCGGAAATACGACGTGCATGAAGACTAGGCGCTCGAGCATCGTGGCGCAGCGCATCGATGCTGCTGCAGGCGGGCAGGCACGATGAGCCTGCAGGCGCTGACCTATATTGTCGTGGGACTGAGCTTCGCGCTTTATATCGGCATCGCGATCTGGTCGCGCGCGCACAGCACGGGTGATTTCTATATCGCGGGCAAGGGAGTTTCCCCCGTCGCGAACGGCATGGCAACCGCGGCCGACTGGATGAGCGCTGCGTCCTTCATCTCCATGGCAGGCCTGATCGCGTTTCTCGGCTATGACGGCTCCGTCTATCTCATGGGCTGGACCGGCGGGTATGTGCTCCTGGCGCTGCTCCTCGCACCGTACCTGCGCAAGTTCGGCAAATTCACGGTGCCGGAATTCATCGCCGAGCGGTATTATTCGAAGACTGCACGAATCGTTGCCGTCATCTGTCTGATATTCATTTCGTTCACCTATGTCGCTGGCCAGATGCGTGGTGTCGGCATCGTGTTCTCGCGTTTTCTCGAGGTCAACGTCACGGTCGGATTGCTGATCGGCATGGGAGTAGTGTTCATCTACGCCGTGCTGGGCGGCATGAAGGGCATCACGTATACACAGGTTGCACAGTACTGCGTCCTGATATTCGCGTACACCGTGCCGGCCGTGTTCATTGCGATTCAGATTACGGGAAACCCGATACCGCAGCTCGCGTTCGGCAGCGACGTCGGCGGCAGCGGGACCGCATTGCTCGACAAGCTCGACGACATCGTCACCTCGCTGGGCTTCCACGAATACACGTCCGGCACGAAAAGCAGGATCGACGTTTTTTGCATAACCATGGCGCTGATGGTCGGCACGGCGGGGCTGCCGCACGTCATCGTGCGGTTTTTCACCGTGCCGCGAGTGCGTGACGCGCGGGTGTCCGCCGGCTATGCGCTGCTGTTTATCGCAATCCTGTACACGACGGCGCCTGCGGTGGGATCCATGGCGCGTTACAACCTGATCAACACGATTCAGACCGGCCCGGTGGGCGCCGAGGCGGGCAACCTTGCGTACAGTGAGAGGCCGCGCTGGTTCCGCACCTGGGAACAAACCGGCCTGGTCGGGTTCGATGACAAAAACAACGATGGCCGCATCCAGTATTACAACGATGCGAACCCGGATTTTGCGCATAAAGCGTCCGAATTCGGCTGGCGCGGGAACGAACTGTCCGTGGATCGCGACATCATGGTGCTCGCGAACCCCGAGATTGCCGGCCTGCCGAACTGGGTCATTGCACTGGTTGCGGCGGGCGGCATCGCGGCGGCGCTGTCGACGGCAGCCGGCCTGCTGCTCGTGATCTCGGCGGCCGTTTCCCACGACCTGATCAAGGGCATTTTCCTGCCGCGTATCTCGGAGGCAAAGGAACTGCTCGCCGGCCGCATCGCAGCCGCGTTCGCGATCGCCATTGCCGGCTATCTCGGCTTCGACCCGCCGGGCTGGGTGGCTCAGGTCGTGGCTTTCGCGTTCGGGCTGGCCGCCGCGTCGCTGTTTCCCGTGATTCTATTGGGCATATTTTTTAAACGGGTCAACAAGGAAGGCGCGATTGCCGGCATGCTCACGGGGCTCCTGTTCACCTACGGATACATCGAGTATTTCAAGGGCCTGTTCCTGAAGTGGGCCGGAGCGCCGTGGGGCGATAACGTCGCCGACCAGTGGCTCTTCGGAATCTCGCCTGAGGGCATTGGCGTCATCGGGATGTGCCTGAATTTCATCGTCGCGCTCGTGGTCAGCCGTCTGACCAGTCCGCCGCCCGATCGCATCCAGCACATGGTCGAAAACATCCGGATACCCCGCGAGCTCGATATCCGACACCTATGATCCGCAACCGCGTTGCAACATTGCCGGCTTGCCTGGGGATCCTCGCAATCTGCGGCGCCTGTGCGTCGTCTCTCGAACCGGTACCACCCGAAGCGTATTCGTTCAACGCGGACGAGCGACGCATGATCGAGTGGATCGATGCGCACGCCGAGGATGCGGTGGCGCTCCTTGCGGAAACCGTCAACATCGGCAGCGGCACGATGAACCACGACGGCGTGCGCGCCGTCGGCCGCGTCATGCGGCGCGAGCTCGACGCGCTCGGTTTCGATACGGAGTGGATCGAGATGCCGCCAGAGGTCAACCGTGCCGGCCACCTGTTCGGCCGCCGCTCCGTCGTTGCCGGCGACGTCGTTCCGAAGGTTCTGCTGATCGGGCATCTCGACACCGTGTTCGAGGCCGATGATCCATTCCAGTCGTTCGAGCGTGACGGCGACATCGCCCGCGGACCGGGCGTCGATGACATGAAATCCGGCAACGTCATCATCGTATATGCACTGAAAGCGCTCGCCGCGATCGGTGCGCTCGACGGCCTGAACCTCGTCGTCGCGTACACCGGTGACGAGGAGAAGGCCGGGCAGCCGCTCGAGACCTCGCGACGCGACCTTATCGAGGCAGGACGGTGGGCCGACGTGGCGCTCGGCTTCGAGTCCGCTGTCAACTACGACGACACCGACTGGGCAACGATCGCACGGCGAAGTTCGTCGGACTGGATATTGGAGGTCACCGGCAAACAGGCACACTCCTCGGGAATATTCTCGGCAGATGTGGGCGCCGGCGCGATCTTTGAAGCCGCGAGAATCCTGAACGGTTTTTACGAGCGGGTCCGGGGCGAGCAGTACCTCACCTTTAATGCCGGCACGATTCAGGGCGGCACCGACGTGGATTACGATTCGGAGCAGAATCGCGGGCGCACGTTCGGCAAGACCAACGTCGTGCCGCGTCGCGTTGTCGTCCATGGAGGCATCCGGGCAATATCGAGCGAGCAGCTGCAACGTGCGCAGGAGGACATGCGCAACGTTGCCGCGCAGAACCTGCCGCATACATCGGCTACTTTGAGTTTTTCGGACAGGTATCCGCCCATGGCGCCGACCGACGGCAACCGGCGGCTGCAGCAGGAGCTGTCGCGCATCAACGAGGCGCTGGGGCGCGGACCGATGCCGGCGCTGGACCCGTCGCGACGTGGCGCCGCCGATATTTCCTTCGTCGCGCCTTATACCGACGCGCTTGCCGGGATGGGCGCGCTTGGCGAGGGTGGCCACAGCCCGGAGGAGCGCCTCGATCTGACGACGATGCCGCTCGCGGTCAAGCGTGCTGCTATCCTGTTGTACAGACTGGGCAGAGAGGCAGCCGGCAATTAGGTCCGTGCCGTGAGTCACAGCCACGACAAAGGCAACATGCGGCGCATCACGTTCGCGCTTGTGCTGACGGGCGCGTTCATGCTCGTCGAGGTGATCGGCGGCATACTGGCCGGCTCCCTCGCGCTGCTCGCCGATGCCGGTCACATGCTGACCGACACGATGGCCCTGAGTTTGGCCGCCATGGCGTTCCACGTCTCGAAGCGGCCGGCGGACGCAAAACGCACCTACGGGTACCAGCGCTTCCAGATCCTTGCTGCGTTCGTCAACGGCCTCAGCCTGCTGTTCATCGTCGGCTGGATCCTTATTGAAGCGGTGCGCCGCTTCCTGAATCCGCCCGACGTGCTCGGCCCGACGATGCTGGTCGTCGCCTCGGCCGGTCTCGTCGTCAACCTGATTGCCTTCGTCGTGCTGCACGGCGGTGACAAAGACAATCTGAATATTCGCGGCGCGGCGCTGCACGTGGCCGGCGACCTTCTGGGTTCCATCGCCGCGATCATCGCGGCACTCGTTATCATCTACACGAGCTGGATGCTGATCGACCCCATCCTTTCCGTGGCCGTCGCCGGTCTGATTCTGCGCAGCGCCTGGGCACTCGTGAAGCGCAGTGCGCATGTGCTGCTCGAGGGCGCGCCCGAGTGGCTCGACGTCGAGGCCATGCGCGAGAGGCTGGTTGCCAAGACTCCGGCCGTTTCAGGGATTCACCACGTACACGTCTGGGGCCTGACGCCCCAGGACCTGATGCTGACGATGCACGTGCGCCTCGATGCGGAGCAGGGAAATCCGACGGACATCATTCGTGCCGTCAAGGCTCAGCTACGCGAGGAATACGGCATCGCCCATTCGACCGTCGAAATCGAGATCGACGACTGTGCCGATCACCGATCGTCGGGCTGCACGACCCCGATGTAGGGCAGCGTCCGGCCGACTTCGCCGTAGTCGAGACCGTAGCCGACGACCCACTCGTTCTCGATGTTGAAGCCGACGTAGTCGATGTCGATGTCGACTTCGGTGCAACCGGCCTTGTGCAGCAGGGCACAGGTTCGAATCGATGCGGGTCCGTGCGAACCCAGGATACCGATCAGGTAGCTCAGCGTGTGTCCCGTGTCGACGATATCCTCGACGATGAGCACATGCTGGTCCTCGATCGGGCCGCGGACGTCCATAACGAGGCGCACAGCGCCGGAGGAGACGCTGCCGGTGTCGTAGCTCGATACCGCGATGAACTCGACTCGTCGCGGAATCGTGAGTTTCCGCGACAGGTCGGCAAGAAAGATGAAGGCCCCTTTGAGCACGCCGACGAGCACGACTTCGCCTTTGTCGCGATAGTCAGCGGAGATCTGCGCTGCAAGTTCGCTGACGCGACGTTCGATATCTGCCTCGCTGATCATCTCGGGCGGCAGGCTTTCACTCATGGTCGTTTCCCGGCAAGGCTCGGCACGAGCTTAGGCGATCCGGCGGCCGGATACTACTCGAATTCCGGACCGAATGAGGTATGGTTTCCCATCGATGAAGCGGACGATCGCGATCGCGGGAAATATGGGCACGGGGAAATCGACGCTCGTCGAGTTTCTTGCGCGCACCTATGGCGTAATGCCGTTTTACGAGCCCAACGACGATAATCCCTACCTTGCGGACTTCTACCGCGACATGAAGCGCTGGGCCTTTCAGTCGCAGGTGTATTTTTTGAGTTCGAAGTTTCGTCTTCACCAGGAACTGGATCGCCAGCCCGGTGTCGTTGCACTTGATCGGACGATATTTGAGGACGCCGAGATCTTTGCAACGGCGCTCTACCAGATGCGTAAGATCTCGAAGCGGGATTGGCAGACGTATCAAAATCTGTACGAGACCATACTCGATGCGATTCGACCGCCGGATCTGATGATTTACCTGCGCTGCTCCATGCGTACATTGCGACAGCGAATTCGGCTCCGCGGCCGGGCAATCGAGCGTCACGTGCCGCTGTCGTATCTGAAGCGGCTGGAGCGGCTGTATAATTCGTGGATTGCAGGCTATGACATGAGCGACGTGCTCGTTCTGGAGACCGACAACCTCGACTACGTACACGATCTCGTGCACCGCCTCGACGTGATGCAACGCATCGAAGAGGTGCTGGCGGATATCGGCAAGCCGTCGTGCTGATTGTACCGGGGACAACGCGGTGGTTAACTGAACCACCGTGCTGTCCGGTAAATGCTCCCGCGTAACGCCGCTCGAGCGCACACGCAAACAGCGCGGCCCGGGCATCATAGGAGCGCCGTCCCGGCGCGAACGCGTTGTCGCGCGAGGACATTCCGGGATTCGCGGCAGGATGCCGCTCCCACGGGCTGTCGCAGGAGTGCCGTCCCGGCGCGAATGCGTTGTCGCGCGAGGACATTCCGGATTCGCGGCAGGATGCCGCTCCCACGGGCTGTCGCAGGAGTGCCGTCCCGGCGCGAATCCGTTGTCGTCCGAAGACAATCCGGAATAGCGGACCGTTACAGCGGTGTCGGATATTTCGGCGTTCTGCGTGAGCCGGCGGAATGTCCCTGAATACCCTCGGGTCGCGGTCCGCGGGCGATATCGCAGCGTTAAGCCGTCTCCGTGCAGCGGGTTACGCTTCTAATCGAGCCGGAAGCCTGCCGACTCGAGTAAACGTGCGCTGGCGTCGAATTCCTGGCGGTCCGCGTAGCTCAGAACCACCTCAAATGCGCCAGTGCCGCGGCGGAACCAGTCCAGATTCAGCGCCGGCGCCCGTTCTTCGAGGCGCGCAATGAAGGCCTCTGCGCGATAGGGTTCGCCGAACGTGACGAGCGTCGACTGCCCGAGATCGGAGTACAGCGTTTCGCCCGTCGCCGGCTGGGGCCTGCCGCTGCCGAGGACGTAGCCGAGATGGCGAAAAATGTAGCCGGAGTACCATTCGGCGCCCCGCGGAATGTTCTTGCCACTGGTTGCTATCCGACCCGGGCCGTAATTGTACGCGGCAAGCGCGAGGTGCAGATTGCCATCGTAGCGTTGCAGTAGCTCTTTGAGGTAGCGCGCGCCCGCATCGATATTCGTGCACGGGTCATACAGATCGGTGAGTCGACGTATGCCGAGATGCCGTGCCGTTTCCGGCCACAGAATCTGCATGACACCGTGAGCGTTCGCGCGCGATCGGGCGGTTTCCTCGAAATCGCTTTCACCCCGAGCTACCGCGAGCAGCAGCGTTTCCGGCAGACCGTGCTCGAGGGCCGCGACGCTGAAGCATGTCGCATGCGGAAATCGGAAAGCGGGCGAGAGATGAGTCTGCGAATCTGCGTAGTTTTGCCAGGCGGCGTCGAGGTCGACCACTCTGCTGACCGCGTCGGCCGTCAATGCGAACAGAAACAGCAGCGTGCCGAGGCCCGCCAGTCCGATCTTTTCGAGCCGCTTCTTCATCTCAGCCCTCCGGCAGTTCGAGTCCGGTGGCCGCGGAAATCTGCGCCAGATGCGTTTGAATGTCGGCGTCGTCCGTGTACGCAAACGCCACCTCGTATACGCCCGTCTTCACCTTGACGACGCGATAGTCGAGACCGGTCACTCGCTGCAGCTGTGAGACGAAGCCGTCCGCAGCCAGCGCGCTGCGAAACGGGCTCCAGAACGCATACCAGCGCTGCGGATCCGCTGCGGCATCTTCCGGCATCAGGTCAGCGATTGGCGTCTCGGCTGCGGTTCCCGGCGCCACGACCGGCGCCGATGCTGCAACTGCCGGCGCGGCGTCGCGCGAACCGTCATCGGCGCCTGTCGCTGGACCGTCCGCCTGCATGACTCGCTCTGCTTCGGTCTCGACAGGCGCGGGCGGAGCCACGGGCGGGGGCTGGGCAACCGCGTCCCCGGTTTCGGCCCGTGCCCGGAAGTCGCGATTGAGCGGCAGGATGATCGGTTTTGTCGTCGTGAGTTCCGGTTCCGAGACGAAATCCGGTATGCCGATCGTCACGATCAGCAACGCCACGGCCAGGGCCGCACCCGTCAATATGCCTGCAATTCGCATCATGAGCCTGTCCTCACGTTACGTCTTTCACAGTAATTGCGCGCCAGTCGAAGTGTTTTGCCGAATCCGCCGCCAGCGTCGCGAACTCTGCGAGCCAGCTTTCGAGGTCGGCATCGGTCAATCCGGTGCGCATTGCGTCGGTGCAGCGCATCGGCAGTTTGTCGATGTGGTTCGCTATTCGCCGCGCCAGCCGCGCCTCGCTGATTGCGACAGCATAGTAGGTGTCACGATCGGGAGAGATGTGCCACGCGACCGCCTCCGCGGTAACCGGATTCGCGGCCGTGCGAGGGATCGGGAATTCGACCGACTCGTTGTGTCGGACCAGCAGAGCCGAAGCACGGTCACGACATTCGGGATCTCCCAGGCGTACCAGTCCGTGATTCACCTGATGGGCAAGGAAGAAGACAATCGTGTCGCTCATTGCGGTTGCCGTGAGCAGGGAGCACTTCGCATACAGTGCCCAAAGCTTTGCATCTCTGACCAGGCTCCGGTTCCGCGCGTCGCAGTCCGCCGGCCGGGTTGGCCGAGCGATACTCAGCTGGCCGAGCAATGCATCTTTGCCGCGGTTCGGAATAGACATCGATGCCGGGATCGCGCGTCCGCCCGAAGATTCCGCAACGAATGGCGCCGCCTCGGTGCGCGGGTCGGACGCGTCGGCCAGCATCGTGCCTGGCAGCAGCAAGTAGGCGCTGGTCGTAACCGCGGACAACCCGGCTGACGGATTCCGGGGCGTGATGGTCAGCCAGTACTGATACAGGGGGCCATCGATCCGGTGAGCCTTACCGCTCATGTACGCGTTGACGCGCTCTCCGTCCTGCGCGAGTTCGATCGACGCATGGTTCGCCAGGTTATTGGCGGCAAGTTCGACCGTCCCGGTCAGCACATCGGCGTGGTCCGGTGCGCCTTCTTTCGCCACGACGTAGTCGTCGCTGTCGCCACGCAGTAGCGAGCAGGAAAGCGAGCGTGCGAGGTGGGCCGCGAGCAGGTCGGTTTGTGCGAGATTGAACGGTACATCACGACTGCCGATAAACGTCGCGTCAACGCGTGACTGCCGCATGGCCTGACGCTGAATCGTCGTCAGGCGGCCCTGCCAGCTGCGCCCGAAACCGGTCACCCAGCTGCGATCTTCGAGATCGAGCGCGCGCACGGTTACGGAGTAGCGGCTATCGAGCAGCTGTTTGAGCTCGAGGCCGATGTAATAGTGCACATCGTTTTGCGTGCAGTCGATGACCGCTGACGTCGGCTGACCCGTGCCTCGGCCCTGCTGCCAGCCGATCGATACGCCAGCCGTGTCGACGGCGGCGTCGAGCAATTGGTCGCGCAGCGACAGTGCCAGCGCATTGCTGATCGAGGCCGGCGCATTGTCCCGCAGCACGACGAACATTACGGTCTCGCCCTTGAAGCGTGGATGTTTGGTCAGCTGCTGGCGCACGTACGGCACGAGATTCCGGTCGACCCAGCGGTCGAGCGCCATCTCCTTCGCTGCCGCGGTCGCCGGTATCGCCTGTGCGTACACGACGAGCAACGCTGCCAGCAGGCGCTTCATCACGATGCCTCCAGGCTCAGGTTGCCGTCGCTGCCGATTACGAGGGCACCGCCGGAATGCTCACGGAGCAGCGTGTTCAGCTGTTGGCGCAGCTTGCCGGGCAGCGTGACTCCCCAGCTGACACCCGTGGTTTTGACGCCCGTGCGCGCGAGCGCATCGATGACAGGGCCGGGGACCGTTGCCGGCTCCATCTCGTGAAACTGATTCGGGCGCGACGCGTCCCAGAAACTGATTCGGCTGTCCCGCACGGACATGCGCTGTGCACGGTCCTGGTCGATCGCGTAGAGGCCGACTTTCTGCGCCGCAACCAGACGCGTCAGGGCAAGATCGGATTCGAAGCGCAGCGTAAATCCCTGCGGCGCCGGGCTGGCAGGCTGTGCTTGCGGAGCTTCGGGTCGCGATGCGGTCGGTGCAGTTTCCGGATTCGGCGCCGGTTCCACGTCTGTCGTCTCTTGTGGCGGATGCGCGGCGGAAACCGGATATTTCGAAATCCATTTCGGGCGGGTCAATGCCACAGTTTCGATTGGCGGCATCCTCGACGGCTGCACGGGCGCGGGTGGCGCGGGAGGCTCGGCAGCGCCGGTGGTGATTTGGGCTATCGGCGTCGCCGGCTGCGGCGCAGTCACGGCAGTCACCGTCGTTGCCGCGGCCGGCTGCAGCGGGATGCTCTGCACGAGCGCGAAAATCGCCACCAGGCACAGCGCGAGGATCGCCATGAAACGCATGATGTCGGTCTGCAGATCGGCCGATCCGCCGGCATCGCCGTCAACGCCGCGGGTAAGCGGATACGCCAGCGGCGAACGGCTCACGTCGGTGACTCCACCGCGCCGGAGCTGTCGTCCGGCTTCTGCAAGTGCTGTTCGATTCGCGCCAGCGACTCCCGCATCTCCGACGTGTCTGCACGTGCGGCGCGGTCGTAATGGCGCTGCAAATCGGCGCCGAGCGTAACGGTCTTGTACACGCGCATCAGGTAGCCGCCGATGCCGCCGAAGATCGTCGTCGACAGCGCCAGCAGGATGCCGCCGTCGATCATGCGTTCGAGCATCGCGAACGCTCCCTGGGCGAGGGCGGCCTCGCGATCACCCAGCGCATAAATCAATGCGCTGCGCATGCCGATGGCGGTCCAGATCACGCCGGTACCGAAAAAAAGCGTCGTCCATATATCGCTCAGGTGATCGAGCTGCACGATCTGGTTCACCGGACGGTCGTTCTCGAGCGCACGCCGCAGGCGTCCGTGGGTGATGAAAAACGCGAGCAGCAGCAGCGCGAACACCGGGATGGAGAGACCGAGATTCGTGTATGCCCATGCCAGCCAGTCGCTCGGCGTGCTCAGCGCGGTGTCCTGCAGCCGGATCCGATTCATGCGGCTCAGCACATAGAGCAGTGCGGCGCTGCCCGTCAGCGTGCCAAGCGTGCCGGCGACCACGCCCTGAAAGAAGTCGCGACCTTCGCGCATGGCGATTCGCTCCCTCAGCGGCCGCCTGCCGCGCACGCGGTGCAGGTTGCTTCCAGTACGAGCTCAACCTCCTGGAACAATTCGTCGGCACGGTAATAGGACTCGTTGTCGAGGCTGACCTTGAGCAGTCCGCGCTCCTTGTCGGAAAGCTCGCGCTCCATGTCGCGCAGCACCCGTTGCTTGTTCGGACAGGTGTGCGAACAGTTGTTGTAATCGCCCTTGAGCGACATGAACTTCACGTTGAAATAACGATTGTAGTGATCCTGTGCCTGGCGCTTGCTCAACAGGCCCTTGTCCGTCGCCCAAACGAGGAACTCGCTGAATTCCCGCTTGTTTTCTGGTTTCGGATCGCCCTCGGCAATACGCAACAGGTCGTCGTAGTAGCGATCGAAATGACTGTGGCAGCCATTCATCAGGGCGTGTTGCGCCGTGCTGATCGCCTGGTCGAGGTTTCGCGACTGAGGCGAATCGCAGGTCGGCGTCGTCGAGGCGCAGGACGATAGCGCGAGGGCGGCTGCCAGGACCACGGTCGGGCCAAACATTGAATACCGTATGCTGATCACTTGAATGCCTCCTGTGCAGTTGCCGGACTACTGTTCGAGCGGGCTGCGATAAGCCTGTTCGATACTTGCCGGCGGCGGACCGGCAACGAGCGCCTGCGATTCCTCATCACCGAACAGAATCGACTTCACACCGCCGACTACTTCCATCATTTCGGGCGTGATGATCCCGAAGGATTGATTGAGCTGCTCCATCAGCGTCGCGCGTGCGATTTCCTGACGCGTGCGCTGAATCAGAAGACTCGTCTCCTCCATGTCGAGGTAGATGTCCGACGCCAATACCGCAAGCGACTGGTCACCCTGGCTGCCGGACGTGGCGACCAGCTGGTAATACTGTTTGAAGCGCTCCGACAGTCGCATTCCCGAGCGACCGCGCAGAGTCGGGGACGACTGTGGCGAGTTTTTCGCCGATGGGTTGCCGACGAGGGTTTCCTGCAGCGTCCACGACGTCATTTTTTTGCCGATTTCGGAGCGCAGGTTCTTTTCGAGGCTCAACCGCGTGTTGTTGACGGTATGCTCCATATCGGGCAAGCGCTCCTCCATAATCGTCAGCATCTCCAGATACGTTGCCCCTATCTGACGCGCGAGTCGCTGACAGCCGGCGTCGTTTTCTGCGCCGTCGCATTTGCTTTCGATGTACAGCTGCTGTTGCTGATCGAGACGCCCGATGATCTCCTGCAACCCGGTTTCCATGTCTCGTGCGACGTCTCCCGTGTGACGCAGATCCTCGACCACCGTCGTCGGAAACAGGCGAATTGTCGGTGTATTTGCCTGCGCGTCGATTGCGACGAGGACCGCCGTTGCCGTCGCAAGCAGCGCGAGCGCCGCGCGTGCAGGCTGCTCTATGAGGTCGCTCAAGAATGCTGCTTTGATTCGTGGGCCAGGTCTGGTCATGTCGCCGTCCTCTTGATCGCGGGTTATTGGCGGGAGCGGAGCCGGGGTCCAATGCTCCTCGGGCACCTGCTTGACGAGGCTACGCACGGGTCAATGAATACAGCCTGAACGCTGCTCGGGGCGCCGGTCTTGCGGTGACCGTGTCGCTCACACGGGTCTGGCGACTATGTAAAAATCCCTATTGCATATCGAAATGCGAATCATTATCATTTATGTCAATATCGACAAACTGCTGAAATAGCGGCAGTTTCATTGGCACTGACGCACGCTGATTGCGCGCGAAGAGACGAACATGGACGGCGAAGCAACCACATTAGCAACCCTGAAATGCGGCCAGAAGGGCGTCATCGCCGCGGTCGACGCCAGTGATCCCGTCGTGCAGCGACTGATGGTGCTCGGGTTGGTCGAAGGTGCCGAGGTCGAGCGTGCAGGCGCGGCGATCGGTGGCGACCCGCTCGAGTTTCGACTTTTCGGCACCGGCATCTCGCTGCGACGCGAGCAGGCTCGATGCTTCGTCGTAGCCCCCGGCGACTGATCTCGTCCTCCGTATTCCAGCGCCGCACATCGACACGAGAATTCGGCCCGCGTGTGCGGGCGTCGGTGCACGGGAGATACTGAGATCGGCTCCAACCCATCCGAAGTCCGCGTAGCGGTTCAGGACATTGCCGTCAGCCGCGGGCCCGTCGCCCATGTCGCGGTTGTCGGCACCCCGAATTGCGGCAAGAGCACGCTGTTCAACCGGCTCACCGGATTGCGGCAACGGATTGGCAACTATCCCGGCGTTACGGTCGAAAAACACGTCGGTACACTGAAGGTAGATGAGCGGAGCGTCGAACTCTTCGACCTGCCCGGCACGCACACGCTATCGGCTCATTCGACGGAAGAACAAATTGCGGTCGACGTCATATTCGGGCGGATGGCCGGCACGCCGCCACCCGACGGGA
>JBFHXQ010000042.1:0-12707 GCA_041598895.1 Woeseiaceae bacterium
TCGAGGACGCGTGCCGGATTTTCGAGACCGCGCTTACCCTGAAGCCGGCGCATCCCGGATTTCTCGCAAACTTCAGCCGCGCACTGAACGAGCTCGGCGTACGTCATAACGGCGCGGGTGATACCGAATTCGCGATTCATTGCTTTCGGCGGGCTGTGGCAGCCGACAGCCGCAACGCCGAGGCACAGCTCAACCTGGGCATTACGCTCGAGCAAGTCGGGCAACTCGACGCGGCCGCAGCGCCACTCGAGGCTGCAATCGATGCCAATCCGCACCTGTGGCAGGCCTACTATCAGCTTGCCCATCTGCGTGGGTACAGCATTGCGGACGAGCAGATTGATTCCATGCGAGAGCAGCTGCAGGAAGCCACCATTGGCAAACAGGACCGGGCGTTGCTGCTGTATGCGCTCGGCGAGGCGCTCGATCGAAATGGCGACCACGCAAATGCGTTCGAATGTTTCATCGCGGCAAACGACCTGCAGAAAGCCGCGAATCGTTTTGATCGCTGCGCGGTCGAGCACCTGTACGCCGACCTCGAGCGCGTATTCAACGAAGCGTTTCTGGCAAGCTTCGCGAGTGCCGGCACCGCCGACGAAACGCCGATATTCATCGTCGGCATGCCAAGATCCGGTACGACTTTGGTCGAGCAGATCCTGGCCAGCCATTCCCGCGTCTGCGGCGCCGGCGAGGTCGACTGCCTGCCGGACGCCATAAATGTAACGTTCGGCGGTCCCGGCCACTGGATGCAGAATGTTGCAGCCTCATCGGCCGATGACGTCAGGCGTTTCGGCACAGGTTACGTCGCGGGTCTGAGACAGTATTCCGCGGACGCAGCTCGGGTTACCGATAAGGCACCGATGAACTTCAAGTACATCGGACTGATTGCCGCTGCCCTGCCGCGTGCGAAGATCGTGCACTGCACTCGGAACCCGCTCGACACATGCGTGTCGATCTTTTCGCATCCGCTCGCGGACGTTCACGCGTACGCACATGACCTTCAAGACCTGGGAATTTACTATCGCCTGTATGTTCGTCTGATGCATTACTGGACCGAGTTGCTTCCCGGGAAAATCCACACCGTTTGTTACGAGAAACTGATCGGGAATACAGAAAAAGAAGTTCGCCGTTTACTCGAACACTGCGAGCTCGATTTCGAAAGCCAGTGCCTCGAATTTTATGCAACCAACCGAGCTGTGCGCACACCCAGTGCCGGGCAGGTTCGGCAGCCGATTTACGCAACGTCCATCGAGCGCTGGCGTTGCTACGAGGAATATCTCGAACCCCTGCGGGAGGCGTTACTCGGCGAGGAATAAGTACTCGGCACCAACCGCTGCTTGCGGCAGCGCACCAGCAGCTCGTATCTTGCCCATCGCGCCAACCTGTATGGCACGCAGACAAAATACGCCTTATCAGGATTTTTTCGTCGGCCGGTAGCGTTTCATCCAGGTGACAAAGTCTTCGTGCGCCATCGGCTTTTCATAGAGATAGCCCTGTACATAGTCACACTGAAGCTCGCGGAGCTTCTTTAAGGTCGGCTTTCTTTCCACGCCCTCGGCCACGACCTCGATGTCGAAGTCATGGGCAAGATCGATGATCGATCTTACGACCTTTACGTCGGCCTTGTCCTTGAGCATGCCGATGATGAACGACCGGTCGATCTTGAGCTCGTCGGCCGGAATGTTCTTGAAGTGCGACAGGGCCGAATACCCGGTCCCGAAATCGTCGATCGACACCCGCACTCCCTTGCTGCGGAGTTCGGATAGCTTGTCGAAGCAGGCATCGGGATCCGCAACGAGGGCGCTTTCGGTCACTTCCAGTGTCAGGCGATCGTAGACCCCACCCCACATGCCTACCGCTTCGCTGACGACCTCGACGAATTCGGGATCACGAATGTCGATTGGCGAGACGTTGACGGCGACCGACAGCCGGTCCCATTTCTTCGTCCACGATGAGCTCTGGCGCAAAGCGGTATTCAGCACAAACCAGGTCAGCGACCGGATGATCCCCGTCTTTTCCGCGATCGGCACGAACAAATCGGGGGGCACCAGCCCGCGCCGCGGACTGTGCCAGCGGAGCAAGGCCTCGCCGCCGACGGGACGGTTATCCGACAGCGCGATCTTCGGCTGATAGTGCAATTCGAATTCGTCGTTCTCGAGTGCGCCGGTCAGCTCGTTTTCCATGCCCCAAAGGCTCGCGATCTCTTTGGTCACGCCTGGACAGTAGATGTGATACAGAGCCTCGCCTTCCTGCGCAGAGGCGAGCGCGAGCTCGGCCCGCTGCAGCAGCGCTTCTGCCGTCTCGGCTTGCTCCGGGAACAGCGCGATCCCGATCGCGATGTCGAGCGTCACGTGTCCATCGTGGGTGGTGACCGGCTCCTTGGCCAGTCGATGGATCTTGTTGGCGGCCAGCTCCGCGTGGCCTTCGTTCTTCAGATTATCGAGGATCAGCGCAAACTTGTGCTCGCCGATGCGCATGACGCTGTGGTCGTTTCTGCCGATCGAGCCGAGACTCATGCCGAATTGCAGCAAGACCGAGTCGCTGGCGCCGTAGCCCAGACGCGTTGCAATGCGATTGAAGTTCTCAAGATTCACAAGCGCCAGGCCGGTCAACGTTCCACTGGCCGTTACCCGCTCGAGCACCTGGTCGAGCTCGGCGAGGAAGCTCGGCTGATCCTTCTGCTCGATGAGTGATTCATTCAGCGCGCGCAGCATGACGTCCGCCTACAGGTAGTAATCTGCCGGATCGATGCCGTAGGCGCCCGGCTCGAGGCCCCAGCGAATCCAGATCGAGTCCTTGTCACTGCCGTCCTCTGGCTCTTTGCGCAAATCGATCGTCTTGAAATGTTCGAGAGGCTTCTTCTTCGCGTCGAGTATCAGCATCACCTTGGGACGCAAGCGCCGCAGTTTGTTCTGAGAGATTACGACGCCGACTTCGCCGGTACTGAGCTCGACGAGCGTGCCGGTCGGAAACATGCCTACGCACTGGATGAACTGCTCGACGAGCTCGGCCTTGTATTCGACGCCGGCGAGCGCGAGCAGCTTGCGCATCGCCTCGTACGCGGACAACGCATCGGCATAGGGCCGCTCCGTCGTCATCGCATCGAATGAATCGCAGAGACCGCCGATCTGGCCGAACATCGGAATGTCGTCGCCGTCGAGGCCCGCGGGATAACCGGTCCCGTTGTAGCGTTCGTGGTGGGTATGCACCATCTCGAGAACGCTTGCATGAATGCCCGGGGTTTCCTCCAGGATTTCGACGCTGTACTGGACGTGCCTGCGGACCTCTTCGAGCTCCGCATCCGTCAGCGTCTGCGTCTTCTTCAACAGATCGTCCGACAGCCTGGTTTTGCCGACGTCGAGCAGCAACCCGCCCAGACCGAGCAGGTGCAGCTCGTTGCGGCTGTAGCCGAGATGCCGGCCGAGCACGATCGTGTACACGGATGTGGCCAGCGAATGATTGTAGGTGTAGTCATCTTTCGACTGCATTCGAGCGAGCCAGGCAATTGCATCATTGTTGCGCAGTACGCTGTCCACCATGGGTGCGACAACCGTCTGCACTACTTCGATGTCGAGCCTGCCGCCGGTCCTGAGACCCGTCATGACCTCATGAATGATGTTCTGCGCCTTGCTGTACGTCGTTCGGGCGACGCTGAGTTCCTGTGCGACCCCGACCTGGTCCTGGTACGTGTGACCCATCGGTCCCGTGTGGGATGTCGCTCCGAGGGCGCCGCCGGGTCCGGCCCTGAATAGGCGTTTTCCAAATGACCAGGCCTTGTTCAGAAGTCCATTCGTATCGACCGCCGAGCCGTTGATGCGCCGGCCGAGTGTCCGCGGGAACGGACGCCGATCGGATGGCTCGACGTCGGTGTGCGAGAGCATTTTGTCCACGTACACGAACTCGCAGTGTTCCTGGAGCTTGTCGATCTCCTCGGGTTTCGTAATCGGGAAGCCCTGAAACAGAAATGGCGTACCGAGCCAGGGGCGGTCGAGCTTCGAGACGTACATGCCGAGCTTGAGCTCGGACGTCAGAACCTTAATGGTTGTAATATTCGTCACTGCCGGAAGCCACTCCGGGAAATATCAGACTGGGCCGAAACGCCAGGCGCGCATCCGCCCTCCTGCAGGAGCGCCATTCTCGTGCAGGCAGTCCGTCGCTGCCGTGCTGGACTTCACATATTCGCCAAGGAAGCGCCGCAGATCAGTCCTGTATTGGGCATGAGCTGCCGACCACGTCGAGCGCTGCCGACGCCAGGTATTCGCCGGTTCGGCGACACCGGAGCCGCTTTCCGGGCCCGGTCAATTCGGCGACCCGGACCGGAAATTTTTGCGCTCAGTCGCCGCCCGGCTGCACCGCGGCGTCGCCCGAGCTCATCAATGAACGAAAAAATGCGGCATCACGATCGGCGGCACGGTGGCGCAACTGGGGAGCAAAAAAATGATCGTCGCCGGAGTAGCCATGGAACCGGTACGGATGGCGCCTGAGGTACAGCGCTTTCGCTAACCGTTCCGACCAGACGTAAAGAGCGCCTTTATCGCCAATCGAGTGCTGGATGATGATCGGCGCAATCAGACTGTCGAGGTAGAAGAGCGGCTCGCGGTCCTGCCATGCGTAGTCCCTGCCAAATTCGGCGATTTGCGCGCGCAGATCGTCGATTGACGCCTTCGGTACGTTGCTGGCATCCGGCGCCAGGCGATCCTTATACCGGGAGTAGTAGTAAGCCTGGTCCCATATCTCGCCGCCGACGCTCGACCACAGTGCGGCACCCCTGACCCGCTTTGTCGCAAGCAGCGCGCGCAGCGTGACCTCGGCCCCCATCGAGTGACCCCACATAAAGATATTGTCCGCGTCGGCATGTTCGAGATCGTCGATACCGGCGAGCAATGCCAGCACGTCCTCCGTGTAATAGGCCGATTCGAGGAGGCCATCGGTGAACTCGATGCCCTCCGACGTGTTGTGACCCCGATAGTCCGGCATGACGACCAGAAAACCGTGCGCCGTATAGAGCGCCGGGATATCCCGGTAGTAATCGCCGGGGCGCGAATCCACGCCGTCTGCCGTAATCCCGTACCGTGGCGGATCCGGGTGATGGCCGTGATTCGCAACCAGGACCGGATAGCCGCCTGCGCGCGGCGGCGTCTCGGGCACGGCAACCATCGCGAAAACCCGCAGCCCGGCTGACCGGTACGCGACGAGATACGCCGTGAATTCCGGTCCCGGCTCGAGGTCACGCACGAATTCGAGCGATGTGTCGAATTCCTTGCTCTGAAGCTCCTCGATCGACGGCGGCGCCGGTTTCGCACAGGCGGCAGTGGAGATGCCGAGAAGAAAACAGGCCGTTAGGCTGCGCGTCATATCAGCCATTCGAACAGGAACAGGAATGCAAGCGTCAATACGAAGAACACGAGCAAAAGGTAACTGACCTTGTCGACCTTGCCCGGCACGACGTACCAGCCGCCGTCTTTTTGCGGGAGACCCTGCTCCTCGAACTTGCGCTGCTGCCCTCTGATCGAGTATTCGGACCAGTGCTCCTGCCGCCCGTCGATGAGCCGACTTGCGACCAGCGCGACGACGATGTTCGCGGCTCCGCCAATCAGGCAGAACCAGGGCCAGGCGATCGTCGTCCGGGTCGCGACGTACCAGATCACGACGAAACCCATGACGACGCCGACGAGCAGCCCTTTTTCGGTCGTCTGCTTCGAGAAGAATCCGAGCCCGTACATCGCGAGCTTCGCGCCGACGAAATACGAGCCGATCTTGCTCAGCGTCTGCAGGATCGAGCCCTCGCTCTGGGCATAAATTATCGCGGGCACGATAATGACCAGCGCCCAAAAGACCGTGAAGCCGCGGGACACTTTCAGGTAGTGCTCGGGCGAGGCTCCCCGGCGGAAATACTTTTCGTAGAAGTCGACCGTCGAGATCGTCGCGAGCGAGTTGAACGACGAATCGAGCGACGACATGGACGCAGCAACAATCGCGGCAGCGATGATGCCCATCAGTCCCGGCAGCCCGTAATCCGTGGCGAAACTGAGAATAATCGTGTTGCCGTTCTCGAATTCCCGGCCCTCGTAGTAGCCATAAAACAGAATGCCGAGCAGGAAAAACAGAAAATAGATGAAAAACGCGCCGAACCCCATCAGCAGAAACGACTTTTTCGCGTCGCCGATGTTCTTCGCGGCAAGCGTGCGTTGCACCATCATCTGGTTCGCGCCGTACACCGTTACGTGAAAAATGGTCATCGCGATCACGCCGGACCAGATCGTCGCCTCCACGGTCCAGTCGAAACGGAAATCCAGCGGGTTCGTCTTGCCCTCGGCCTTGAGCTCCGCGAGCACTTCGCCGAGCGGTGCCGGCATTTGGCCGATTAACGCAAAGAAGATGATGAATGCGCCGACGAAAAGTACGCCTGCCTGGATCACGTCGGTCCATATGACGGCCGTGATGCCGCCCATCATCGTGTAGATCAGTGCGATCAGCGTCACGATCACGATTGCGGTCTTCACGTCGATGCCGGTGATGAACTGGATGACGAGCGACGTCGCGTACAGAATGGCTGCCGAGGTCAGCGCCTGAGAAACCAGGAACACCCCGGATATGACGGCCCGCGACGTCGCGCCGAAGCGCCGCTCCATGTAGTCGTAAATCGAGGCGACGCCGCTGTTGAAGAAAAACGGAAGGAACAGCGTAACGACAAGGAATACGACGATCGGGTAGTTGAGATGAATCGCGATAACCGCGAGGCTGTTCGAGTACGACCAGGCCGGGCCGCCGAGAAACGACAGCGCGCTGACGTAGGTCGCTATGACGGATATGCCGATTGCCCACCACGGCGTCGTCCGCCGGCCGAGGTAGAAATCCTCGGCGGTCGACACGCGCTTCGACAGCACGTATCCAAGCAGCAGGTTGACGAGCACGTAGCCGATCAGGATCGCCCAGTTGAGTGTGCCAAAGTCCTGCATCGCCGCCCCCTTTATGACTGTTCCTGTCTTTCGAGCAGATCGACGCCGAGCTGCCGGAACAGATGGATCATGTCCACGAACACCCAGTTCTCGACGTACCGGTCGCCGTCGCGCTTCCAGAAGTCGAGACCGTTGACGGCAACGCTCCGCCCCGTTGCCGGGCAGCCCAGATAGTCACCGGCGTGAGTTGCCCGGACTCCCGCCCATCCGGGGGCGCCGCTGTAATGTCCTTCCGCAATCAGCGCATCGAGATCCTGCACGCGGCGGTCCGGGAATGCGCGCAGCCAGTGGCGCTGGTGCAGGTCCTCGAACTCGGTAAAACCGAGGCAGGCTCCGATTCCCCCCGGCCCGTACCATCTGACGTCCGGGTGAAAAAAATCGGCCATGCCCATGCTCGCGAGCTTGCTCTGGTCGTAGGCGTTCAGCCCGTCGAAGATAAAGCGCCGAATGTGATCGAGGCTGTAATCGGTTTCCTGTCTGTCCTGAGCGTCGCGAAGAATGCCGTCATTCGCCTGCGGCGGCGGATACACGCCGTCCTTGCCGCGGCCGGGCGGCAGTACGTGCGCGCCGGCCTGGCGCATGAGGTCGACGAGATCGAGCAGAAAAAAACTCTCGATGATTTGTCCGTCATCGAGACAACAAAATTCTCCCCAGCGGATCGCGACGGGCTGGCCGGTTGCCGGGATTCCCAGGTAGTCCGACGCAAAGCGGCCGTGGAACAGACCCGTGCCGCACACCCACATGCGGCCGTCGCCCTGGCCATCGATTCGGCCGTTCGACCGGCCGCCGAAGAAAAGATGAATCTGTCTTGTCAGGTCGGCGAACGACCGGCGCATGGGCTGCCAGAACTTCTCGCCGACGGCTTCGCTGCCGACGAGGTCATTGAGCGGGTCAGGCCCATGCCAAACCGCTTCCGGGTCGAGAAACCGTTGGAGTTCAGCCGCCAGCGCGCCGGCCGGGCAATGCTCCAGCGAGTCCCAGTACGACCACACCAGGTCCTTGTTTTTCTGATTCAGCACGGCCACCCTGGTTTTGCATTCGAATGCAATACTGCCTACCATCGCTGTAAATTGGAAGTGCCGCTGCCGGGACCCTGGTGAAGCCGCCAAATCAACTGCAGCCATCAAAACATCGACCAGCGATGTAATGCCAGACGAGTTCGACTACGTGATCGTCGGTGCCGGTTCGGCGGGTTGCTGCCTGGCCGGGCGGCTAGCGGCGGCCGGCGCCGACCGCATCTGCCTGATCGAGGCGGGGCCGGACGACCGGAACTGGCGCATCAGGACACCCGCCGCACTCGTCCAGCTGATGCGGGACCCGCGGCATAACTGGCTGTATTCCACGCTGCCGCAGGCGGAACTCCGCGACCGCGAGCTCCTGGTTCCCCGCGGTAAGGCGCTCGGCGGCTCGAGCGCGATCAACAGCATGGTCTACATCCGCGGCCGCCCATCGGACTATGACCAATGGGCTGCGCTGGGCTGCAGCGGCTGGGACTGGAACGCGGTGCTGCCCTACTTCACGCGCTCCGAGAACAACCTTCGTATCAGGAACGAACTGCACGGCAATGCCGGTCCGTTAATCGTCAGCGATTTGCCGTCGCCGCACCCGTTGTGTCATCGGTGGATCGCCGCGGGCGAAACGATCGAACTGCCGCACAACGACGATTTCAACGGCCGCTCGCAGGAAGGGCTCGGTGTTTACCAGGTCACGATGCACAACGGGCAACGCGTGAGTTCCGCGCATGCTTTCCTGGGCGCTCGCAGCCAAGACAACCTTTCGATACTGACGAAGACCGAGGCGGTGCGCATCGAATTCGACGGGGATAGCGCGACGGGGCTCTGGATTCGCCGTGACCGCCACCTGCGCAGGCTGTCTGTTCGAAAGGAGCTTCTGCTCTGTGCCGGCGCGATAGGCACGCCCGCCCTGCTCATGGCGTCGGGGGTCGGGCCGAAGGACGCACTCGATCACTGCGGGGCGCCGGTTGTGCGGATCGTCGACGGCATTGGCCGAAATCTCCAGGAGCATGTGTCGATCGGTGTTTCCTCAATCAGCAATGCAGGCCGGGGACTTTCGCTGGCGACGCTCCCGGGCATCGCCGTTGCGCCTCTTGAATATCTTTTTAAGCGATCGGGCCTGATGACGACGAATCACGTCGAGGCCGGCGGCTTCGCACGGACTGACCAGGCTCTGGATGAACCCGATGTGCAGTTCCATTTCATTCCGGCGCGGGTGGCAATGGGTTCGAAAGGCATCACCTGGGGCCGCGGTTACTATGCGGATGTCTGCCTGTTGAAACCGCGCAGCCGGGGCCGGGTAACGCTCGACCGATCAAATGGTGGATTCGCTCCGGCGATCGACTTTTGCGCACTGCAAAACGCAGAGGACCGGGCGCGCATCGTCATCGCGTTTCGGCTGCTCTGTCGTATCCTCGACAGCGCGCCGTTTCGAGAGCTCAAAGCGATCGAAGAATCGCCCGGGCCGGCCGTTCGGTCGGATACCGCGATACTCGACTATTGCCGCCGCCTGCTCGGCACGGCGTATCACCCGGTGGGAACCTGTCGGATGGGTCCCGACGATCAGTCGACAAGCGTCGTCGATCCGATGCTCAGGGTCAAAGGCTTCGAAAACCTGCGCGTCGTCGATGCGTCGGTCATGCCGGAAATCGTCTCCGGCAATACGAATGCTCCGACGATCATGATTGCCGAGCGCGCAGCGGATCTCATTCTGGGGCGTGCGAAAGCGGCCGATTCCAATTAGTGATGCGCTAACGCGCTGTCCAGCCGCCGTCCACTTTGAGGCTGTGCCCGGTGACGAGGCGCGCGCCGGGCGAGGCAAGATACATGACCGCCGCGACGACGTCTTCGACCTTACCGAGCTCGCGGAGCGGAATCATATCCATAACGAAGTCCCGAAATTCCGGATCGTCGAACATCGGCTTTGTCATCGGCGTCTCTATGAACGTCGGCGCAACCGAATTGACGCGAATGCCGTGCGGCGCGAGCTCCACGGCCATTGCCTTGGTCAGACCTTCGATAGCGTGTTTGCTCATGCAGTACACGGTACGCTTCGGGGAGCCGACGTGACCCATTTGAGAAGACATGTTGATGATCCGGCCAGGTGTGTTCTGCGCCACCATCGCACGGGCTGCGGCCTGCGCGACGAGAAATGCGGCGCGCACGTTCAGATTCAGCACGAAATCCAGCGATTCCCGATCCACATCCACGAACGACTGCGGCCGGTTCGCACCGGCGTTGTTGACCAGAATGCCGAGCCCCGCGATGCGCTCGATGCGTGCGAGCACGTCATCGGTCATAACGTCCCCGCACCAGGACTCGATGCGTCCGGACGCGTGCGCCGCAACCACGTCGAGCTCGTCCTGTGTGCGCGCCACGGCAATGACTCGGGCGCCCGCATCAGCGAGTGCCTCGGCACACGCTCGGCCTATGCCGCGACCCGCGCCTGTGACCAGCGCTACCTGACCTTCGAGCGACTCCATGATGCCCGCCTCCGAATTGCATGCGGATGCAATATTGCCTAGCATCAAATTCAATTGAAAGCTGCAGGACTCAGGGGCGCATGAACACATCGGCCAAGACCGACCCGCAAAACGACCGGGTCGAGCGCAAGCGCGCGACGTCATACGACGTCGCGGAGCTCGCGGGGGTCTCCCAGTCCGCGGTGTCGCGCGTGTTCCAGGACGGGGCCAGCGCATCCAAGGAGATGCGGGAGCGAGTCATGGCGGCGGCGGACAAGCTCGGCTACCGCCCCAATGCGATCGCGCGGGGGCTGATCACGCAGCGCTCGAACATGGTCGCGGTCATCATCTCGCAGCAGACGAATCTCTACTACCCGGAGGTGCTGGTCGAGCTGACGCAGCGCTTTTCGGACCGGGGCATACGCGTGCTGTTGTTTACTCTGGAACACGAGCGCGATATCGACTCGATGCTCGACAAGACGCTGCAGTACCGCGTCGATGGCATCGTAACCGCCGCCATGCTGAGCCGAACTCAGCTCGAGGCGATCGAGAACGCACATATTCCGGTCATCTTCTACAATCGAACCCTGCCCGACGTGCTGGTCAACTCCGTGCGCTGCGATCAGGAAGAAGGCGAGCGCTGGCTCGTCGGTGAACTGTTCGCGGCGGGGCATCGATCGTTTGCGATTGTGTCCGGGCCCGAAGACTCGCCGGTAAGCACAGAGCGAACGCAGGGGGCGCTGCAGAAACTGACCGATCTCGGCGTCGAAGACGTGACCATCGTGACGGGCGATTACGGGTACGACAGCGGCAGGGACGCGCTTGCGAAAATCGTCGAAACCCTCGGCAGCGCGCCCGACGCGGTCATTGCCGCCAACGACGTGATGGCCATAGGCTGCATCGACGAGGCGCGTGAAACCTATCGTCTCGACGTGCCGGGCGACATCTCGATCGTGGGCTTCGACGGCGTGGGTCCCGCACGCTACGCAGCCTACAAGCTGTCCACCGTCCGACAACCCGTGGGACGTATGACCGAGGCAGCCGTGTCGATGCTCATGGACCGTATCGA
Source organism: Woeseiaceae bacterium (assembly GCA_041598895.1). Lineage (GTDB taxonomy): Bacteria > Pseudomonadota > Gammaproteobacteria > Steroidobacterales > Woeseiaceae > UBA1847. Next base: position 11,501 of record JBFHXQ010000042.1, read on the forward strand.
GAATCCGCAACTATCACCGGAGAAACGCGTATTCTCGGGCGAGCGTATTCCCGGGGGCTCCGCGAGACTTGCGGGTGAGCAGCGCTGATTCGTCGCCGTGGCGGCCGAGAACGTCCTGCTATTGCCCGGCATGATGTGCGATGCGCGGCTCTGGCAGCCACAGATCGCCGCACTACCGCAGAATACGATCGTGGCGGACATAACAACTGCCGACAGTATCCCCGAGCTGGCCGCCAACGTGCTCGAATCCGCGCCGGATACGTTTGCGCTCGCGGGTCTGTCGATGGGCGGCATCGTGGCGTTTGAAGTCTGGCGCCAGGCAAGCGAGCGCGTCACGCACATGGCGCTGCTCGACACGAATGCCGGTCCCGATGCGCCCGAACGCCAGTCGTTACGCCTGCGGCAAATCGAGCAGGCGATGGCAGGGGGACTGCGCACGCTCGCAGTCGAGGACCTGAAGCCGATTTACCTGGCGCCGGCAAACCGCGATGACGACGTCCTGCTCGACACGATATTGCAGATGGCGCTCGACCTCGGGCCTGGCGTCTTTCGAAGGCAGTCGCTGGCGCTCGGGAGCCGTCCCGACAGCCTGCCGACGCTGGCAACAATCGATTGCCCGACGGCGGTCATCTGCGGTCGCGACGACGAACTCTGCCCGGTGGCCTATCATGAGGTAATTGCCGACCGAATACCGGGTGCGAGCCTTGCCGTCATCGACAACTGCGGACATCTGGCGACGCTCGAGCAGCCGGAGGTCGTCAATCGTGAGCTGATGCGGTTGTTCGCGCGGTAACTCTCCAAGCCAATGCGCGCTGTGCGCGACAGGAATAAGCATGCTTTCCAGTACATCACGAATTCTCACGACGCATGTCGGCAGTCTGCCGCGATCGAAGGCCGTGACGGACACGGTATTCGCGCTCGAGCAGGGCGAAGCGGTTGACGGCGCGGATGTGACTATCCGGTCCGCCGTGGACGACGTTGTTGCCCGCCAGGTCGCCGCTGGCATCGATATCGTCAGCGACGGCGAGATGAGCAAGATCAGTTACGCTACCTACATCAAGGACCGCATTACCGGGTTCGACGGCGACAGCGAGCGGGATCCGCCGAGCGACCTCGAGGAATTCCCGGGTTTTCTGGAGCGCCAGGCGAAATCCGGCGGAACGCCGAGTTATCGGCGCCCCTGCTGCGTCGGCGACATCGCGGTCAA
>JBFHXQ010000043.1:0-12673 GCA_041598895.1 Woeseiaceae bacterium
ACGCCGCCACCGGACGGGATCGTCGCGGTCGTCGACGCGACGAATCTCTACCAGGGCTTGTTTCTTGTGCAACAGCTTGCGGAACTGGAACGCCCGATTATCGTCGCCCTCACGATGACGGATGCGGCCGATAGCGCCGGGCTCAGGATCGATACGGACAGGCTGTCGCAGCGTCTCGGCGGCATTCCCGTTTGTCCGATCGTCGCGACGACGGGGCAGGGCATGGATCGGCTTCGCGCGCTGATCGTCGACATCAGATCCGTTCCGGTTCCGCGTCCACCGGAGGTCTGGCCCGAACTGAATGCGGCGGCCCGTTTGCTCACGACGTTGACGACCGTGCCGATCCGCGTGGCGGAGCTGTCGCGGCTGCTGATTGACGGTGTGACCCATGGTCATCGGCCTACGTTCGAAGCGCTGGGCGACAGGGCGGCGGAGCAGCTTGGCAAACTGCGCGACGAGCTGTTCGGCTTCGAGCCCGCGCTGGCGAAAGAGGCGCGAATTCGCTACGGCTGGGTGCGCGACGTGCTGACTGACGTGCAGCAAAGGCTGCCGGTGTTTTACTCCTGGAGAACGCGGCTCGCCAACTGGCTCAATCGACCGATTCCCGGCACGATCGGGCTGTTCCTGGTCATGGCCGTCGTGTTTCAGGCCGTGTTCGCGTGGGCGACGCCGCTGATGGACATAATCGACGCGGGGACCTCCGCGCTGGCAGGCGGGGTATCGGCGACTTTCGGCGACGGCGTGCTGACGAGCCTGCTCGCGGACGGCGTTATTTCGGGCGTAGGCAGCGTCGTGATTTTTCTGCCACAGATCATGATCCTGTTCTTGTTCATCATCGTCCTCGAGGACTCGGGGTACCTGGCACGCGCTGCCTATCTGATGGATCGGGCTATGCGCTCGTGCGGGCTATCGGGCCAGTCGATCATTCCGATGATTTCAAGTTTCGCCTGCGCGGTGCCGGGCATAATGGCGACACGCGTCATACCGAACCGGCGCGATCGTATTGCAACCATACTCGCAGCGCCGTTCATGACCTGTTCGGCACGGCTTCCGGTGTATGCACTGCTGATTGCAGCGTTCGTTCCGGCAACGACAATCGGAATCCTGAATCTGCAGGGTCTCGTGCTGTTCGGTCTGTACCTGTTCGGAATCACGGCGGGCGTTCTGACTGCGTTGCTTCTGAAAAAGACGGCTCTGCGCGGTCCGAAGCCACCGTTTGCGCTGATGCTTCCCGAGTTTCGCCGGCCGAATGTGCGCACCGTGCTCATCCAGCTTCTTGGGCGCGCAAAGGTATTCCTGTATCGCGCCGGAACTGTGATTTTCACAGTCGCCGTAATCGTCTGGGCGCTCGCCTATTTTCCGCGCGCCGACCACATCGAGCGCTGGATTGCAGCAGAGCGCGCGCAGTCCATTGCGCTGATCGGGGGTGAGGAACTCGAGGCGCGTTTTGCGGCAATCGACAACGAGGCCGCTGCTCGTCAACTCGAGCAGAGCTTCCTCGGTCGGGCAGGGCATTTCGTCGAGCCGGTGTTCCGGCCGCTTGGCTGGGACTGGCGCGTTTCGGCCGCCGTTATCGCCGGTTTCCCCGCTCGCGAGGTCGTCGTGGCCGTATTGGGCACCGTTTACGCCGTCGGGGACGAGGCGGACGAATCGACACTTGCACAACGTCTGAAGCGGGCGGCTTGGCCCGACGGGCGACCGGTATTCACGCTGCCGATGGTGCTCGGTTTGCTGATCTTTTACGCGTGCTGCCTGCAGTGCGCGGCGACACTCGCCGTGATCCGGCGCGAGACGAATACCTGGCGCTGGCCCGTGTTCGCGTGGACGTATATGACCACAATCGGTTACCTCGGGGCGCTGGTCGTCTACCAGCTCGGCAGCTAGGGGACATTCCGCTTTTTTTTAGGCATACGCCTTTGACCGATGTGTGCCCGTCCTCATTAACTGGCGGAATGTCCCCTGGCGGCAGAACGGACGGAGTCGCGGCATCAGAGCCTGCTCAGCCGCTCCGCGGCATCGGAGAGCGTCGCCTCGTCTTTCGCAAAACAGAGGCGTAGCCGCGTACCGGTAAACGGCGTGGCGCAGAACACCGACAGCGGAATCGACGCGACGCCAATTTCCTGCGTCCAACGTTTGGCTAAATGTACGTCGGCTTCGTCGGTGATCTCGCCGTAATCGACGATCTGGAAAAACGTACTTCGCGCAGGCATCAGCCGAAACCGCGTATGAGCCAATTCACGACAAAAGTGATCGCGTTTCTGTGCATAGAAAACCGGTAGTTCCTCGTAAAAAGACCGATTACTTTGCAGAAAGTCAGCGAGGCCGTGCTGAATCGGCGTATTGACGGTAAACGTCGTGAACTGATGGACACGCCGAAACTCGGCGGTGAGCGGTGGCGGCGCCATGCAGTAGCCGATTTTCCAGCCGGTTGCATGAAACGTCTTACCGAATGACGAAACAACCAGCGACCGCTCCCACAGCAGGTCATGGTGGAGAACGCTCCGGTGCCGAACTTCGTCAAAAACGATGTGTTCGTACACTTCATCGGACAGCAGGAACGCGTCCGTTTCCTGCAACAGGTTGGCCAGCGTATCGAGGTCGGATGGTGACAGTATCGCGCCGGTTGGATTGTGCGGAAAATTGACTATCACTAACCGGGTGTTCTTGTTTAAAGCGTCTGCGAAACGCTGCCAGTCGATGCAGAAATCGAAACCGTCAGGCGTAACCGACAGCGGTACGTGAACGGTTTTGCCACCGGCAAGCGTCACCGCGGGTTCGTAGGAATCATACGCGGGATCGAATACGACCACTTCGTCTCCGTGACGCACGAGCGCCTGCACGGCGCTGAACAGGCCCTCGGTCGCGCCGGTGCAAACAGTAATCTCGGTGTCCGGATCCAGGTGGCGTCCCTGCAGTCGCAGGGTCTTTTCGGCGACTGCCTGCCGCAGCGCCGGCACGCCCGGCATCGGGGCATACTGATTCGGACCTCGCTTCAGGTAGAACGCGATTCGGTCCGTCAGCTCATCGGGTGGTTCGAAGCTCGGAAAACCCTGTGACAGGTTGATCGCGCCGCAGTCCGCGGCAAGCTGGCTCATGACCGTGAATATGGTCGTGCCGACGTCGGGGAGCTTGCTCGATAGGAAGGGGGACATCCAGATGACGATGACATTGCCCGGAAGCGCCTGTCAATCCATGCCGACTGCGCGTGCGTCCCCGATGGATACAGCTGGAGTGCAGTTTCAATCCGCTATGTTCGATGCGATTGTGCAGAAAGAATTGCGCAACGGCTGAGTGACGGACAGTCATTCCGGGGAAGAGCAGGTGTGGCAGAACTGCTTGCAGCGATGCCGGCGAGTCAGCGTCTCTCGGTCTCTGAAATCGCGAGCGATATTGCCTTGGAATCGGGCGCCGGTAACGAGAGCGTATTGCGACGCAAGGAGCTATCGAAACCGGCTGACCGCCCGCGCCGGCGGGGCGCGATTATAGTGGGTGTGCTTAGCCGAAAGCGCGGCCGGAACTGCGGCGTTCTGCGTAGCTAATCGGGTTGTACGCGTCGAGCCAGTCGATGACTTCAATGGCGGGAATCGGTCGACACAGAAAATAGCCCTGCGCCTGCTCGCAGCCCATATCGGCGAGGCGGCGCATCGTGATTTCGTCCTCGACCCCCTCGGCAACGACGCGCAGGTGCATGCTGTGAGCGAGTTCGATCGTGTTGCGGACGATCGCCTGGTCCTCGACGTCTTCACCCAGGGTCATGATGAACGAGCGGTCGATTTTAAGCTCGTTTAGCGGGATCGCCCGCAGCTGCGACAACGACGAGTGGCCCGTCCCGAAGTCGTCCATCGAAATAGCCACCCCCATGTCACGCAGGCATTCGAGAACGAGCATCGCCTGATTGATGTGATTCATGATCGACGTCTCGGTGATTTCGAGCGTTAGCCGATGCGCGGGAAGGTCATGCTCTTTCAGCAACTGCAGCACGTGATAGGGCAGGTAGTCGTCGAGCAGGTCGCGGGTCGCAAGGTTGACGGAGACCGCTAGAGGATGTCCGGCGTCCTGCCAGGCGCGGCACTCACGGATCGCCTCGCGCAGCACGTAGCGGGTCAGGTGCATGATGGTGCCTGCTTTTTCAGCCGCGGGGATAAACTCGTCCGGCGGCAGGAAGCCGAGTTCCGGGTGGTGCCAGCGCACGAGCGCTTCCGCGCCGCAAATCACGCCCGCGGGCAAATGCGCTTTCGGCTGATACCAGACCTGAAGCTGGTCGCTGTGTATCGCAGACCGCAGGTCGTTGACGACGCGCAGGCGTTGCGCGAACTCTTCTTCGCGTCCGGACCTGTAGACGCAAACGGGCTCTTTGTTCTGCAGCGCATCGGTACGGGCAATCGACGCAAAACGAAGCAGTTCATCGGGCGTGTTGCCGTGACTCGGATATTCGGCAATGCCCATGTGCGTTTGCAGGGATATGGTGACACGCTCCAATGCGACGCCGGATTCGAGCACTCCCGCAACCCGTTCCGCTACTGCAAGTGCATCGCCAGCGTCGTGATCGTTCAGTATGAGCACGAATTCGCTGGAGCCCGTGTGACCCAGGCAGTCTGCGGGATTCAGGTCCATGCGGATTTGTTCGGCTGCCAGTTTGATCAGCTCATCGGCAGCACTGTGCCCGATCGTTGACGATATTTCGTCCATACGGGCAAGGCCGATCGAGAGAATGACGACGCAGGACTCCGAGTCGCGCGCCACGTCGATTGCGCTTGCCAGCTGCAACAGAATGTTGCTGCGATTTGGAAGATTCGTCAGTGAATCATGCAGAGCCTGGTGCGATATCCGCAGTTCGCGCTCTGCAATTGCACGCCGCATCGCGTCAAAACTGTTGGCAAGCTTGCCGAATTCGTCATCGCAGGCGACGGATATTCCGGCCTCGTAGTCGCCGGAAATCATTCGCTGAGCGGCACCGGTAAGCGATCGCAAAGGTCGCGAGATTCGCGAGGAGAACAGCAGCGCGATACCGGCAACTGCGATCAGGAGTGCAATGGCAAAGACAACGATCTGGCGCCCGGCCTGCGTGAATGCCTGCATTTCCTGCTCGAGAGAGCGCTGCAGAACGACATACAGCGGCGCTGCTTCGATACCCAAAGGAGTAACGACACTGAGCGTGTCCGTTTCGACGTCTTCCGTGATCTGCACGGGCCGCACCGAGGCAATTCCCGGGTCCGGCAATGAACGCCGCCCTCGTGAGGGCGTATCGGACGATGCAACGATTTGCAGGCCAGCCGGTGAACGTCGCGCGATTGATACGGTGAGGCCGGTCAGCTCGGCCAATCGATCCACGAGCTCCGTAAGCGGCTTCGGATTGCGGGCGATATCGGCGCCTACGTTTTCTAGCCGCTTCGAATGCACGCCAAGAAGCTCATCGGCAACCTTGGCACCGGCAAGCAGCGCGCTTTCGGCACGTTGCCGCGCTTCGGTTTCGGCCGTGTTCTGAACGACGAAATACGTAATCAGCTGGGCGATCGCGAGCGGTGCGATCGTCAGCAAAAGAAGCTTGCCCCGAAAACTGGTTCGATAATCCATCGAGTCTTGCCGGGGACGACAGCAACAGGCTGGTCTGTTGCGGCCGGCACCTCCCTGCGCCTCTTCAGGCCCCCTAATTATCAGTATTTACGGGATACTAGGGCGATTCGCTCGGGGAGGATGTGAGGTAGTTCACGGTTGGCTGACGGATCACGCGCAGTGCCGGTTTCCCGCACTCGGGGGCGTCGGGTTGCGCCACGGGACAGTGCTTTATCGTTCGTGATTACAGGGCCCGTGCGGGATGTCCGCGTCGATGTGCGAGACGCGCGAATACGTCGACACCCATCTGCCGCATGATATCGACAATATCGATCGGCACCCAGTTTTCCGCGATGAGGCCGTTTTCCACGCGATAGAAGTCCATAACCCGCATCCCAATCCGCTTGCCGGTTGCGGGCAGACCCAGCCAGCCGTCGCCAGAATGCGTCGCGACGACCGACGGCCAGCCGCCGGTAATGACGTAGTTGCCGTCGAAAACGTTTGCGATATGGTTCGCCACTTTTCTGTCCGGAAACGCGCGCAGGAACGGTATCTGGTGATGTGCCTGAAAGCCCGCGAGACCACGGCTGGTGCCGATGCCCGCTGGTCCGTACCACAGGAAGTTCGGCGTCCAGCAGCGAGCATGATCCATGCTGTCTATATTCTTGCCGTCGAACATCATCAAACCAGCGTGCATCTTCTTGACGGCCGCAAGTGCGGCCGAGCCGGTCTCGATGTCCACATTGGTAAGATTGAGGCCATCCTGCGTCGCCGGGCTTTGCCACGCATGCTCGGCGCCGAGACTCTTTGCCATCGGCCAGCAGCCCGCCTGCAGCATCAGATCGACGACGTCGATAATGACATGGGATTCCACAATGAGGCCGTCGTCGACCTCGTGAACCTCCCCGTAGCGAAGGCTTGCAACGCCGTGGGTCGCGGGAATGCCGTGCCAGTCGCGCGCGAACGTGCCCTGCAGTTGACCCATTGCACAGACGAGGTTTTTGTCCCTGTATTCGCCGGCGATGACGATCTTGTCGCGCCGTTCGGCATCGGGAAACGAGTCGCGAATCGGTTGCCACAGCGCTTTCGCGATCGCGCTGTTCGTCAGGTGCTCATTGACAGGGTGAAACGCAAACAGACGGGCGTCGCTCGCGTAGGCGTCGGCAACGACTGCGTCGAGTTCCGAGACCGGTGCATGCACAATCGCCTGTAGTCTGGCGAAGATCGTTTGCTTATTGTGCAAATGAATCGTCGTGTCGGCCATCTTGTCGTTCTCCGTACTCAGGCACGCTGGCTTCCGCCGAGCGCCATCGGCGTATGTCAATTGTCGGACGATCAGCTCGCTAGGCAGCTTTCGACTTGTAACGCGCAACCCGCAGATCGGCCTGGGCCTTGTGGCCGGCAAAGCCTTCGAGCGCGCAGAGCCTGGAGCAGTACTCGCCGATCATCGCGGTTGCCTCGGGTGAGACGCGCTGATAGGTGCAGGTCTTGATGAATTTGCCGACCCAGAGGCCACCCGTGTAACGGGCCGCGAGCCTGGTTGGCAGCGTGTGATTCGTGCCGATGACCTTATCGCCGTAGGACACGTTGGTCTCCGGGCCGAGGAACAGGGCGCCGTAGTTCGTCATGTTTTCCAGGAAGAAATCCGGGTTTCGGGTCATAACCTGCACGTGCTCGCTGGCGATCCGATCGGCTTCGGCCAGCATTTCTTCTTCGGTGTCACAAAGAATGATCTGGCCGTAGTCTCGCCACGCCTCGCCGGCAATATCCGCGGTCTCGAGCGTTTTTAGTTGCTTTGCGATTTCGCGCTGCGTGTCCTCGACGATCTTCATCGAATTCGTCAGCAATATAGCTGGTGAAGTCGGCCCATGCTCGGCCTGGCCCAGCAGGTCGGTTGCAGCCATTTCGCCGTCGCAGGTATCGTCCGCGATGATCAGCGTTTCGGTTGGCCCGGCAAACAGATCGATTCCCACGCGGCCATAGAGCTGGCGCTTGGCCTCTGCGACGTAGGCGTTGCCGGGACCGACCAGCATGTCGACCGCGGCAATGCTTTCAGTGCCGAGCGCCATGGCAGCCACGGCCTGTACACCCCCGAGGCAGTAAATCTCGTCGGCGCCCGCAAGATGCATGGCCGTGACTATCGCGTCGTGCGGCTGGCCCCCGTGCGGCGGCGCGCAGGCGATCACCCGCCGGACACCTGCGACCTTCGCGGTCAGGACGCTCATGTGCGCGCTGGCCACCATCGGGTACTTGCCGCCGGGCACGTAGCACCCGACGCTGTTGACGGGAATGTTTTTGTGGCCGAGCACGACACCGGGCAGCGTTTCGACCTCGACGTTCGTAAGCGCGGCTTTCTGGATTTCCGCGAAATTGCGGATCTGGGACTGCGCAAACTCGATGTCCCTGATCGTCTGCTCCGGCAGTCGCGCCACCGCGGCGTCGATGTCCGAATTGCTCAGGCGAAAGCTCTCTGGCGACCAGCTATCGAATTTGTCCGACAGCTCACGGACCGCCTCGTCACCACGAGCCTGGATGTCGCCTAGAATACTCTCGACCGTTGTTTTGACTTTAGCGTCGAAATCGGCGGCAGCATCGTCACTGATGCCGGCTTTAATGACTTTAATCACGGTGATTGCCTCGCGATGAGCGTGTTGTGCTTTGTTGTGAGTCTAGTTGATGACGTCGGCGGGCCGCGGTTGATCGCTACCGCGAACGACGTAAGCCTCGGCCAGATCATCGCTATGATTGCAGAATTTCCGGGGCATACCGATCGGCACGGTCAGCACATCGCCGGCGGAGAGCTCGACCTGGCCGTCCGGAAAATCGAGCGTGAGCCGGCCTGCTTGCACCATGACGACTTCTTCCTCGTGACGGCGGTGCTGATACGTCTCCATGTGCGGGTCGACCGCCAGATGACGTAACTGAAAGCCGTGCGGCCAGGCCATTCGCCCGGCAGCCAGACCTTCTGCAGGACTCTCGGCGCCGATGATCGGATACTCGCGGATACCCGCAGGTGCCAACGTGCACGGAGCGTCCTGATTCACGTCGGTGCCCCGGACGACGCAGTCCAAAAGCTGCTCTGCCGACATCTTGCGCAGTTTCGCAACGTCAGCTTTTGTTGTCGGTCGCATAGCCTGTTTACCCGCCGGAATCGATTCACCGCGCGTCGTGTCGACGAGACTGCCGTCCTCGAGCAGTATCAGCCCGTACCTCTCTGCTTCATCGAATACGTAAGGTGCCCACGTGACGTGGCCCGGATCGTCACCCCCGAGAACGGCAAACATGAAGCCGACATCGTCACCGATATTTTCGAAACCGCGAAAGACGTGAATGGGAATCGAGATCGTGTCACCTTTTTCCAGCACGATCTGACCGTCTTCCCGGTCGGCACCGAGATAAAATGCCCAGCGGCCGGAGTGAACGACGAAAACCTCGGCGGTTTCGTGACTGTGCTGCGAGTTCACGCACCCCGGAGGCTGGCGCGCCGCGCCGATATTGAAGCCGTGCGGAATATGGATATGCACGTGCTGGTCGGGATTCTCAGCGACGCCGGGGCCGATGATCGTAAAATTTTCTTTTTCCTTGCTGCCCGGCGTTCGCGTGTCGATAAACGCGGTCGTGCACGGGCGCAGCTCGGCGTAGCGTACCAGGCGCTCGCTGAGTTCACCGGCGCTCCAGCCGGTCCGTTCGGCAGCTCGGATCATTGCCAATTTATCCATGTCGCTAGGGGTGCAAAGGCGTGGGGCGAATGTACTTCGAATGCAATGCGAAATCAACAAAGCGCCGACACTTGCTGCAGTGGCGCCTGCTAAGATGGCGTAAACTAGCGCTTTTGAGCTGCATTCGAAGTACAATCCGCGGCGCAGACGACCTGGCCACGACCCCGAGGATCCATTGAATGTCCGACACGACACCGAAACGGGGTGCCTACGGCGCCGACGACGACATTGTCGATTTTATTTTGGGCATCACGTTCGAGATCTGGGAGCAGGGCGGCGTCGAGCTGATCCACGAGTACTACGCGCCCGATTGCGTCGTCTATGGACTGGATGGCATCACGCGCGGCGCCGCTGCAATGGTCGACGCGACGCGCGAGACGCTTCGGGCATTTCCGGATCGGTTACTTCTGGCCGAGAACGTGATCTGGTCCGGGAATCGGCCGGACGGCTACTACTCGTCGCATCGACTGCTGAGTCTCGCGACAAACAAAGGGCCGACCGTCTACGGACCCGCAACCGGCGTACGCATCCGGATGACCAACATCGCCGACTGCGTCGTGAAGGACGGCGTCATCGTCCGCGAGTGGCTGATTCGAGACAACATGACCCTGGCCACGCAGCTGGGCGCCGAGCCGGTTGCAGCAGCGCGAAAGCTGGCAACATCGCGCACTGCGGAACTCGCGGCCTGGCTCGACGCAGAATCGGCGCGGGTGCGTGCGGCGGAGCTGCCGGCTGCGATCGAGGCGCACGCCGAGCCCCGTGACGATCCGGACGCCTTCGCTTGGCGGGCATTGGCGAGTTGCTGGTACGGAAATCGGAAAGTTTTCGACACGCTGCATGCGCCCTACAACACGCTGCACCGAACACCGCTGCGCCACTACTCGGGCCGCGAATCCGTTTATGACTATTACCAGAATTTGCGCCGCATCCTCGGCGATGCCCGTATCAGTGTTGATCATGTCGCTAGCCAGCCGTTTTCCCACAACGGTGTCGATATTGCGGTCCGCTGGTCGGCGGCGGGGTTCCATGAGGGCGAGGTGTTCGGCGTTGCGCCGACCGGCAAACCGATGTTCGTTATGGGGGTGACCCACTGGCGCTGCGTGGCCGGTCGCATCGCCGTCGAGACGACCATCTTCGATGACCTGGCCGTGCTCAGCCAGACGCTCGCAGACTGACATGCAGATAATCGATGCGCATCACCATCTCTGGAACCTCGGTGCGTGCAGCTACCCCTGGCTGATGGCAAAGGGCGTCACCCGATTCTTCGGCGACCCGACCCCGATCCAGCAGAACTACCTCGTCGATGATCTGCGCGCTGACGCACGCGACTACGAACTCCTGGGTTCGGTACATATCCAGGTCGGCGTGGCCGACGGCGACGAACTGGCGGAGACACGCTGGGTACAGCAGACGGCTGATCAGCACGGGCTGCCGTCCGCACTCGTTGCTTTCTGCGACCTCACGAACGCGAATGTCTCACGCCAGCTCGACGCCCACGCGCAGGCGCCGGCGCTGCGCGGTGTGCGCCAGATCGTCGGCCGCTCAGCGGAGGAGGACGCTGTCACCGGCAGCGGCGCGCTGCTCCGGGACCCCGCCTGGGCGGCGGGTCTCGCGGCGCTCTGCGCGCGCAATCTTTCCTTCGACCTGCAGCTCATTCCCGGCCAGGTCGCGCGTGCCGTTGACGTGTTTGCCGGCGTCCCCGGCCTGAAGGTGGCGCTCTGCCACTGCGGCTCACCCTGGGATCAGTCGCCCGAGGGCATCCGCGGCTGGCGACGCGGTCTGCGTCAGCTTGCTGCGTTACCGGACATCTGCTGCAAGCTTTCCGGTTTCGGCATGTTCGATCACGACTGGACGATCGACTCCATCCGTCCGCTCGTCGAATCCTGCATCGAGATCTTCGGTGCCGAGCGCTGCATGTTCGGCTCGAATTTTCCGGTCGACAAGCTCCACGCCAGCTACGCGAAAATCTGGGGCGCCTACGAAACGATCACCGCCGGCCTTTCGGAGCGCGACAGGCAGCGACTCTTCGTCGGCACGGCGAGGGAATTCTACCGACTGTAGGTGCGGCATCCCGCCGTGCGCGCTGCCGCGTTGGCTATTGCCTGACTCGTGGGAGCGCCTTCCAGGCGCGACTCCTCCTCTGTGTCATCACGCGTGGCGATTCGACACGGGCACTCGTTCTTTGCTCGGTTTCCGTAATGATGCAAGATGCAGCGCTGCCGGGCCGGCACGCGTCAATGCAATGGCTCGTCGCGCTGCGCTTTGTTTGCAACGACGAACACCGCTTCGGCAGCGATAGTCCGGTTCCACGGAACGACCGTGCCGAGATCGGATTGCGCCCGGGAACGGCGCGCCTACGACTTTGCGCGAAACGCATCCGCCAGATCTTTCGCTCCACCGAGCAGCAGGCTCTGATCGGAACTCAGCAGGAACAGCGATGCCCCGGCCTGCTTCCATTGGGGAATCTCGTCCAGCGTTGGCGTGAACATGCCGACCGCTTTTCCTGCGGCGCGTGCGTCATCGCATATTTGCCGCACCGCCTCGATGACGTCATCATGCGCCACGCTTTTCTGCATCGCGACGGCAAGGTCCACGCGCCCGGCAAACAGGCAGTCGACGCCATCGACGGCCGCGATATCCGTAACGTTTTCCAGTGCTGCAAGATCCTCGATCTGTACGATCACCGCGGTTTGCGCACGGCTGTCGGACAGGTGATCGACCATCGCTTTCGTCGTATACCCGGCAGCGCGTGTCGAACCCGCATAGCCGCGACCGCCCTCGCCGAATCGAGCGGCCTTGACGACCGCCCGGGCCTGATTTGCCGACGTTACGTGGGGCACGACGATACCCGTCGCACCGCTGTCGAGCGCGTTGCGAATCTGCGTCGGCGACCCGTCACCGAGCCGGACGAGACATGGCATGTCGGCCCTCACCAGCGCGGCAATACAAAGGTCGAGCTCGACGCGTCCGAACGGGTGATGCTCGACGTCGATGCAAACAGCGTCCAGCCCGGCATGCGTCAATACTTCGGCAACGATCGGTGATGGCGTTTTCAAAAACGTTCCGATGAGCGGCGCGGCGCTTTGCAGGCGCTCGCGAAACTGGGAGTGTCGCGCTGCCATCGCTCAACCCCACAGCCGTTCGGAGGCGATTTCTGCACCGTCCGAGAGGCTCCTGAGCTTTGCGTATACGATGTCCTCGTCGACCGCGCCGAATCCGGCAAATGTCGAAAAGCCGCAGTCGGTACCGGCTATGACGCGCTCGCGGCCGACGATGTCGGCAAACCGGCAGATCCGTTCGGCCACGAGTTCGGGGTGCTCGATGAAATTCGTGGTCGAGTCGATGACGCCCGGAATCAGAATCAGCTCATCCGGCAGGTCCGATTTCGCAAACACCGCCCA
>JBFHXQ010000044.1:0-12661 GCA_041598895.1 Woeseiaceae bacterium
AAGGCGGCGAGAGCCTCATACCGATGATCGATGATCTGATTCAGCAGGGTGGTGCTTCAGGTATCCACGAGATCGTCATCGGAATGGCGCATCGCGGCCGCATCAACGTGCTCGTCAACGTGCTCGGCAAATCTCCCGAAGATCTGTTCGAGGAGTTCGAGGGTAATTACGACCCCGACGAATTGACCGGTTCCGGCGACGTCAAATACCACAAGGGCTTCTCAGCGGACATGAAGACGGCGGGCGGTAACGTGCACATCGCGCTGGCGTTCAACCCGTCGCATCTCGAAATCGTCAATCCCGTGGTTGAGGGTTCCGTGCGTGCCCGTCAGCAGCGCCGGGGTGACCTCGAGCGTCAGGAGGTGCTGCCCGTCTTGATTCACGGCGACGCCGCCTTCTCCGGACAGGGCGTGGTTACGGAAACGTTTCAGCTGTCGCAGACGAACGGCTTCCGAACGGGCGGCACGGTGCACATTGTCGTCAATAACCAGATCGGCTTTACGACGAGCCGACCATCCGATGCTCGCTCGACAGCGTACTGCAGCGACGTTGCGAAGATGATCGAGGCGCCGATTTTTCACGTCAACGGAGATGATCCGGAGGCGGCACTTTTCGTGACCCGGCTTGCGCTGAAGTATCGCCAGAAATTCAAAAAGGACGTTGTCATCGACCTCGTGTGTTATCGCCGACATGGCCACAACGAAGCCGACGAGCCTGCGGCAACTCAGCCGATCATGTACGGCAAAATCCGCAATCATAAAACGACTCGCGAGCTGTATGCGGACAAGTTGATCGACATGAACCTGGTCACGAAAAAGGATATCGCGGCGATACAGGACGCTTATCGCGATCGTCTGGATCGGGGCGAGCCGGTGCCGAAATCTTCACTCGGCATGATCGGTAACGAATTCACTGTGAACTGGTCGCCATACCTCGGCACGCAGTGGGACGACGAAGTCGATACGACGATCAGTCCGGCGACAGTTGCCGAGCTTGGCGAGGCAATAACGACGCTTCCGCCTGGAGTGAAGCTTCACGGCCGCGTGCAGCGGATCATCGACGAACGCGTCCGCATGGCGGCCGGTGATATCGATATGGACTGGGGATTCGCCGAGACGATGGCGTATGCCGCGATACTGAAGGACGGCTATGAATGCAGACTCGTCGGCCAGGACAGCGGCCGCGGCACATTTTTTCATCGCCACGCGGTGCTTCACAATCAGGTGAACAACCTCGAATACACGCCGCTACGCCACGTCGTGGAACGCGAGAATGCCTTTCGGGTGATCGACTCACTGCTGTCGGAAGAAGCGGTGCTGGGTTTCGAGTATGGCTATGCGACGACGGACCCGAATACGCTCGTGATCTGGGAGGCCCAGTTCGGCGATTTTGCCAACGGGGCCCAGGTCGTCATCGATCAGTTCATCAGCTCCGGTGAGGCGAAGTGGGGCCGCCTCTGCGGTATGACGCTGTTTTTACCGCACGGTTATGAGGGGCAGGGACCGGAACATTCGTCCGCGCGCCTGGAGCGGTTCCTTCAGCTGTGCGCCGAGCACAATATGCAGGTTTGCGTGCCGTCGACACCGGCACAAATGTTTCACATGCTGCGCCGGCAGATGGTTCGCATGTTCCGCAAGCCGCTCGTCGTGATGACACCGAAGAGTCTGCTGCGCCACAAGATGTCGGTGTCGCCGTTGTCGGCACTGTCGGACGGCCGCTTCGCAACGATCATTCCGGAAACCGAGGGTATCGCCCCGGCCGATACGCGACGCGTCGTGCTGTGCAGCGGCAAGGTGTATTACGATCTCCTTGAAGCGCGCCAGGTGCATGGCCTGTCTGACGTCGCCCTGATTCGGATCGAGCAACTGTATCCGTTCCCGATCGACGACTTTGCAAACCTTCTGGAACAATACGCGCATGTCGACGCGATCGTCTGGTGCCAGGAAGAACCGCAAAACCAGGGCGCGTGGTACCAGATCCGGCATCGCTTGCAGGATCCACTTGAAGATCATCAGACGCTGTACTACGCAGGCCGACCCAGCGCCGCGGCGCCGGCGTCCGGCATCTTCAAGCTGCACCTGCAGCAGCAGCAGGCGCTCGTAGAAGCGGCGCTCGATATCGAAATCAAGGCCAGTAAGTCGGCCAAACCCCGAAATACTCCACGGAACACCGAATGAGCATTGAAATAAAGGTACCGCCGCTGCCGGAGTCGGTTAGCGATGCGACGCTGGTGGCCTGGCACAAGAAGGCGGGCGATGCCGTCAGTCGTGACGAAAACCTGGTCGACCTGGAGACGGACAAGGTGGTCCTCGAAGTACCGGCGCCGGCCTCGGGAACGCTGGCGGAGATCAAGATTTCTGATGGGGCAACCGTGACGGCGGGCGATGTTCTCGCATTACTGAACGAGGGTGACGTCGACGATGAGGCGGCGCCGCCGGCCGAGAGTAAAGCCGCAGACGCCGAGAGCGGCACCGCGCGCCCGGTCGTTTCGGGGCGGGAGGACCAGGGCCCGATCAAGACGAGCCCGGCGGTGCGGCGCCTTCTCGAGGAACACGATCTCGATGCGACCATGGTTCCCGGCTCGGGGAAAGACGGCCGGATCACGAAGAGCGATGTGATGGCTTTCCTGAAATCGGAGGGCAGCGCTTCGGATACAGCCGGCGGAGCAACGCCAGCCGTCGCCGATGCGGGCGAGCTGGCGGGGCCGGCAAGAAGCGAACAGCGCGTGCCGATGACGCGCCTGCGGGCGCGGATTGCGGAACGCCTGATCGAGGCGCAGCAGACTGCGGCGATGCTGACGACATTCAACGAGGTTGACCTGACGGAGGTCATGGCCTTGCGCAGCCGCTACCGTGACAGCTTCGAGAAGGAACACGGCGTCCGGCTGGGTTTCATGTCGTTTTTCGCAAAGGCGTCGGTCGAGGCACTGAAAAAGTTTCCAGTGGTTAACGCGTCCGTGGAAGGCACGGACATCGTCTATCACAATTACTATGACCTCGGAATTGCCGTATCGACCGAACGGGGACTCATGGTGCCGGTGCTGCGCGACGTGGACCAGATGGGTTTCGCCGATTTCGAACGCCAGCTCGGCCAGCTTGCCATGAAGGCGCAGGACGGCAGCATCGGCATGGACGAACTGACCGGCGGCACATTTTCGATCACGAACGGCGGTATTTTCGGCTCGATGCTGTCAACACCGATTCTGAATCCGCCGCAGAGCGCAATTTTGGGTATGCACGCGATTCAGCAGCGCCCGATGATCGTGGACGGGGACGTGCAGGCGCGGCCGATGATGTACCTGGCACTGACGTACGACCACCGCATCATCGACGGGCGGGAGGCGGTCCAGTTCCTTGTGACGATCAAGAATTGCCTCGAGGATCCGGGCCGGCTGCTGCTGCAGGTCTGAATTTCGATCGGAACGGGGTGACTGCAAACGCATGACCAAGAGCTACGACGTTATCGTGATCGGTGCCGGCCCCGCCGGCTACATTGCGGCTATTCGCGCGGCCCAGCACGGGCTGAAGGTTGCGTGCATCGACGAATGGCAAAACCGTGACGGGAAAAACGCGTTCGGCGGAACCTGTCTGAACGCCGGCTGCATACCGTCGAAGGCGCTGCTCGAAACCTCGGAGCTGTATCACCGGGCCAGACACGAGTTCAAGACGCACGGGATCGCGATCGGCGACGTATCGATGGATATCGCGGCGATGCAGAAGCGCAGGGCAGGTATCGTTCGGCAGCTGACCGGCGGCATTGCGGGACTTTTCAAGGCCAACAAGGTCGACGGACTTGCGGGTCATGGTCGACTGCTTCGCGATCGCAGCGTCGAATTCACCCCCGCGGGAGGTTCGCCCGAAACGCTGCATGCCCGCTTCGTGATTCTGGCGAGCGGCTCTGCACCGATCGAACTGAGCGTCGCGCCGTTCGACGGCGAGCGCATCGTCGATTCCTGGGACGCGCTGGAATTCGATGCCGTGCCGGAGCGTCTCGGCGTTGTCGGCGCGGGCGTCATCGGCCTGGAGCTGGGCAGCGTATGGGCGCGGCTCGGGGCAAAAGTCACGGTCCTGGAAGCGCTCGAAGATTTCCTGTTCATGGCCGATCGTGACGTAGCCAACGTCGCCGCAAAGGAATTCAAGAACCAGGGTCTCGATATTCGCCTCGGCGCGAAAGTCACGTCTGCGGCGGCGGGCGATGACGGGGTCAAGGTCGACTACGAGGACAAGTCGGGCGCGCAGACGCTGGAAGTCGACAAACTCATCGTTGCGGTCGGACGCCGCCCGTTCACGGACAGCCTGCTTGCAGACGACGCCGGCGTAGAGCTCGACAAGCGCGGATTCGTCGTGGTGGACGACGAGTGCCGCACGCGGGTCAAGGGCGTGTTCGCGATCGGCGATTGCGTGCGGGGGCCGATGCTGGCACACAAGGGATCCGAAGAGGGCGTCATGGTTGCGGACCTGATCGTCGGAGAGATTGCCGAGGTAAACTACGACGTCGTTCCGTCGGTCATCTATACGGCACCGGAAATTGCCTGGGTCGGCAAGACCGAGGACGAAGTGAAGCAAAGCGGCCGCCCGTACAAGACCGGCTCGTTTCCGTTTGCAGCCAGCGGCCGCGCCAAGGCGATGGAGCAGACGGCGGGCATGGTCAAGGTCATATCGGCCAGCGACGACGACGAAATCCTGGGCGTCCACATCATCGGTCCGATGGCCGGCGAGCTCATCGCGGAGGCCGTGCTGGCAATGGAATTCTCCGCGAGCACCGAGGATATCCAGCGGACGATTCATGCGCATCCCAGCCTGGCAGAAGCCTTGCACGAAGCCGCACTCTCCGCCGACAAGCGCGCGCTGAACTTCGTCAACCGCTGACGCATCGACTGAATCAACAGCCGGCGAGTACCTTGTGCATGCGGCGTCTAGCCGCGAATCAGCGTACTGTAGGAGCGGATTCCAGCCGCGAACCTGATCAAGCCGGGGACAGCACTCCTGTCAAACACATCCCGTAGTAGCGGCTTCCTGCCACGAATCACCTGCGCCAGAAATCGGCGTTCCTGATGCCCAGCTTGTCCGGATCGAACGAGTATTGGCTGACGCCGGCTTTGCGCTGCGCCTCGTAGTCGGCCAGCGCCCGCAGCGCCGGGCGGCCCATGAAGAACAGGATCAGAATCGCGATGATATTGAGCCAGGCCATGATCCCGACGCCGATGTCGCCGAGGCCCCAGGCAAGGTCCGCAGTGCGCACCGCGCCGTAGAACACGGATCCCATCAGCGCGACCTTGAGCAGCACCATTTCGCCCGGAATCCTGAACGTGCGTCGCAGGTAGGCGACGTTCGTTTCGGCGATGTAGTAATAGGCAAGCAGCGTCGTGAACGCGAAGAAAAACAGCGCCACGGCAACGAACGGCTTGCCGACATTCGGCAGTACCGATTCCAGCGCAAATTGCGTGAACGCGGGACTGTTCGCCTCGACGGCAGCGGGCAGATTCTGGACCAGGAATCCGCTGTCCCCGCCGTGCACGTTGTAGGCACCGGTAATCAGGATCATGAATGCAGTCGCGGAACAGACGAACAGCGTATCGATGTACACGGAAAACGCCTGCACGAGGCCCTGCTGGGCCGGATGTTGAACTTCGGACGCAGCTGCCGCATGCGGACCGGTGCCCTGGCCGGCTTCGTTCGAGTAGACGCCGCGCTTCACGCCCCAGCCGATCGCAGCGCCGACACCTGCCATCGGAGTGAACGCGTCGCTGACGATCAGTGCCACGATGCCCGGCAGCTCCGAGATATGCAGCGCGACGATTGCGACAGCGGTAATGATGTAGGCGAGCGCCATGAACGGGACGACGACCTGAGTAAAATGCGCAATTCGCTTCACGCCGCCGAAAATAATGAAGCCAAGGACCATGACGACCGCGATTGCCGTCACGATCTTCGTGACGCTGAGTTCCCCGAAGTCCGTCGCGATCATCTGGCCCGGGCCGAACGCGAGCTCAGCCGCGCTGCTGATGCTGTTCGACTGCACGCCCGGCAGTAAGAGACCCGTCGCGATGATCGTCGTAATCGCAAAAATCCACGCGTACCACTTCTGGCCGAGCGCTTTCTCGATATAGAAAGCAGGACCGCCGCGGTACTGGCCTTCATCCTCTTCCTTGTAGATCTGGCCCAGCGCCGATTCGACGTAGGCCGTCGACGCTCCGAGGAATGCTACGACCCACATCCAGAATACGGCGCCGGGCCCGCCGAATCCGATCGCCGCAGCAACACCCGCGATGTTGCCGGTGCCGACGCGACCCGAGAGGGACACCGAAAGCGCCTGAAACGACGAGATACCCTGTTCCGATGCCTTGCTCGCAAACAGCAGGCGAATCATTTCGCGAAACAGCCGAACCTGGACGAAGCGCGTCAGTACGGAAAAAAACAATCCGGCGCCGAGACACAGGTAAACGAGCGCGCTGCTCCAAACGACGGAATTGATCGAGTCGACGACTGATTGCATACGGGCACCGCGTCGCAATGGTCCGGGATGGCGCCGGATGGTACCCGATATCGGCCCGGCATGGGCGCTCGCCAGGTTTCACGGATCTGCGGCGTCCGCTATGATCGCGTCTCGCAACGGGGAGGAGGTCGATGACCTGGTGGGGATGGATGATAATCGGCGCGCTCCTGCTCGGCGCCGAGCTCTTCGCGATCGACGCACAGTTTTATCTCGTATTTCTCGGAATCTCCGCGATCCTGGTCGGTGCGGCCGGCCTCGTGGGACTCGTGATGCCGGAGTGGGCGCAGTGGGTGGCGTTTGCCGTGCTTTCGGTCGCCTTCATGTTCACGTTTCGCAGGACCCTGTACGAAAAGATTCGCGGCGGAGCGGTGGGCTTTCGGGCGACGATGTCCGGAGACACGCTGAACGTCACGGAGAGCCTCGCCCCCGGCGCAGACGCGCGCATGGAATACCGCGGCTCGAAATGGACCGTGCGCAACGTGGGATCTGCGGAAATCGTCACCGGGACCCGCGCCACGATCGTGAAGGTCGACGGCCTTACGCTGCACGTCAGCGCAGACTAATACCCCGGGGCGACCCGGGACCAACCAAAAAGGGGAAAGTGATGGATTCGTTTGTCGTCGCGCTGGCGGTTGCGATCGTTGCGATCATCATTCTGGTGAAGACCGCGGTTGTCGTGCCGCAGCAGAACGCTTATGTCGTCGAACGTCTCGGCAAGTTCAGCCGCAAGCTCGACGCCGGATTTCACATTCTCGTGCCGTTTCTGGAACGCGTCGCGTACAAGCATACGCTGAAGGAGCAGGCCGTGGACATTGACGAGCAGGTCTGTATCACGAATGACAACGTGCAGGTCGGGGTCGACGGTGTGCTGTACCTGCAGGTCCTGGATCCCGGGCGCGCGTCCTACGGCATCGGCGACTATATGTTCGCGATATCGCAACTGGCACAGACGACGCTTCGCAGTGAAATCGGCAAAATCGACCTCGACCGGACGTTCGAGGAGCGCGGCACGATAAACGCCAATGTCGTCGCCGAGCTCGACAAGGCGTCCGATCCCTGGGGCGTCAAGGTGCTCCGCTACGAAATCAAGAACATCAATCCACCGCAGGACGTGCTGAGTGCAATGGAAAAGCAGATGCGCGCAGAGCGGGAGAAGCGCGCCGTCATACTGACGTCCGAGGGCGAGCGAGACGCACAGATCAATCAGGCCGAGGGCGAGAAACAGCGCGTCATCAAGGAATCCGAAGCGGTCAAAACGCAGCAGATCAACGAGGCGGAGGGCGAAGCGCAGGCGATCCTGGCGGTTGCGACGGCGACGGCCGAGGGCCTGCGCCGCGTTGCCGCGTCAGTCGTTGCGGAGGGCGGTGCCGAGGCGATGCAGCTGCGCATCGCGGAGCAGTATGTGGCCCAACTCGGCAATCTGGCGAAGGTCGGCAATACGTTCGTCGTGCCTGCCAATCTCGCCGACCTCACGTCGATGATGGCGCTCGCGACGGACATTGCGAAACGTCCGTGGGCCGACGGCGCGGTCTGATCCAGCGTTCTCAGCCGTTGCGCCGGACGGCCGTAACGTTTGGAAGCTGTTCGAGCCGCGTCATCGCGGTGCTGAGCGCGGCGAGATCGTGCACCTCGACGCTGATCGCCATGACCGTCTGCAGCGTTTTGCGATCGGTGCGGCTGTTCAGCGCGGTCACGTTCGCCTGCTCATCGGCGAGGACGGCACTGATGTCGCGCAGCAGGCCGCTGCGATCGAAAGCGCGCAGTTCCAGCTCGACAGGGTAGGTTGCCGTCTCCGATACACCCCAGGCGACCTCGATCATGCGCTCCGGATAGCGTCGGCCGAGCCCCAACACGTTGCCGCAGTCCTGACGGTGGATCGTCACGCCGCGTCCCTGGGTAATGTAGCCAGCGATCGATTCCGGCGGCACGGGCCGACAGCAGCGCGCAAAGTTGCACAGCAGATCACCTACGCCGCTGACCGCAATGCCACCGGCAGGCTTGGTCTTACCGGCGGGACCGCGGCGCGCACGCCGCGTCCTCTCCGGTACGTCACCGCGCAGGTTCTGCAGCGCCGTGGCTATGGCTGCGGACGTCAGGTCGCCGGCGCCCAGTGCGACGCACATCGCCCCTGCGTCCTTGAAGCGGAGTTTCGTCGCGATGTCGTCAGCGGCGACGTCGCGCGCGCCCAGGCGCGTGAGTTCTCTGTCCAGCACGTCGCGACCCTGGCGCTGATGCTGGTCGCGATCCTGATGACGAAACCAGTTGCGCACTTTCGCCCGGCTCCGCGCGCCCGCGAGATAGCCGAGCCTGGGACTGAGCCAGTCGCGGCTCGGCTGCGGCCGGCTGCCCGTAATGATTTCGACCCGATCGCCGTTCTTGAGGCGATAGGTCAGCGGCACGATGCGGCCATTTACCTTTGCGCCCCGGCAGCGGTGGCCCACCTGGGTGTGCACGTGGTAGGCAAAATCCAGCGGCGTCGCGTTCGCAGGCAGTTCGACGACATCGCCTTTCGGGCTGATCGCGTAAACGCGGTCTTCGAATACATCGTCGCGAAGCTGGTCCAGCAGGTCCGCGCTGTCCTCGCTCGGCTCGAGCAGCTGTCTCAGGAAACGGATCTTCTGGTCGAATGCAGCTTCAGCGCCGCCGCCTTCCTTGTAGCGCCAATGTGCGGCCACGCCGAGTTCCGCCTGGCGATGCATCTCGTGGGTTCGGATCTGCACCTCGAGCGTCCTGCCCTCCGGCCCGATGACCGCCGTATGCAATGACCGGTAGTCGTTGCCCTTCGGATTGGCGATGTAGTCGTCGAATTCGCCCGGCAAATACGGCCACAGGTTGTGTACGACGCCGAGCGCCGCATAGCAGTCCTTGACGTCGTCCACGAGGATGCGCACGGCACGGATGTCGTAGAGTGCTTCCAGCTCACGGCCCTTGCGCTGCATCTTGCGCCAGATGCTGTAGATGTGTTTCGGCCGGCCGCTGATCACGGCGTGGATCCCCTGCTTGTCGAGTTCGGTGTGCAGCGTCGCCGTCACCGAGGCGATAAATTCCTCGCGCTCGCCGCGCTTTTCGTTGAGGGCGCGGGCGATCGAGCGATAGGTTTCCGGCTCCAGGAAGCGGAATGCCAGGTCCTCGAGTTCCCATTTGAGCTGCCAGACGCCGAGCCGATTCGCAACCGCCGCGTAGATCTCGCGGGTCTCGAGCGCGATCGCCTGCTGCTCCCGAACCGGCGCCTTCTTTGCCCGCCGGAGCCGGTACAGCTGTTCGGCGATACGCACGAGGACGAGGCGGACGTCGGAAACGACGGCGAGGAGCATCTTGCGAAGCGCTTCCGACTGGCTCACCGCCAGCGCCTCGCCGGGCTGCCAGTCGGGCGGCAACGCAAATCGACCGAGCTGCACAAGATCAAGAATTATTCGAGAAATATGAGTTAATTCATTATTTTTTATATATTTTTCATCAATAAATTCTTCGCGCATCAGGGGATACAGGCGCACCGCGGCAAGCACCTCTGCGGGCATCCCCAGCGTTGCCACGATCGCGGCAATGTCGCCTCCCTCCTGCACCAGCGCGTCGCGTCCGGCGATATCGGGCAGCGCCCCGACGAGCGCGTCCGCCGCTTCTATCGGATCGGCGGGCGCGCTTGCCCTGGCGCCCTGTGAGGCCTCTGACGGCGGCATTTTCGCGAGATTTTCCGGTGGTGCCTGCATTCACGAGAACCGTTATCATACGCGCAGTCGCGACCGTACAGCGGTTCGACGCGCGGCCTGGGCATTCTCGGATCGACATATCCTCGGCCACAATCCGGGTCTCTGGCGGGTCGGTTGTGGCGCCCCCCGCCGTTCCCGGATCGGGTACGCCCAACAGTTTCGGAAGCCGGGCAGGAGAGCATGGCAGGACACAGCAAGTGGGCGAACATCCAGCATCGCAAGGGCGCCCAGGACAAGAAGCGCGGCAAGCTATTTACGAAACTGATTCGCGAAATCACCGTCGCGGCGCGGCTGAGCGCTGGCGACATTGCTGCGAATCCCCGGCTGCGTCTCGCTGTCGACAAGGCCAAGGCGCAGAGCATGCCCAAGGACAACATCGAGCGGGCGATTCGGCGCGGCTCGGGCGATCTCGACGACGCCGACTTCCAGGAAATCCGCTACGAAGGGTACGGACCGGGCGGCACGGCGGTCATGGTCGACTGCCTGACCGACAACCGCAATCGCACGGTGGCCGACGTGCGCCATGCCTTTTCCAAGTACGGCGGCAATCTGGGGGCTGACGGCTCGGTCAGCTACCTGTTCAACCATGTCGGTCAGCTCATGTACCCACCGGACAGTGACGAGGATGCGATCATCGAGGCGGCGATCGAGGCCGGTGCGGAGGACGTGATCGTCGATTCCGATCAGTCGATCGAGGTGCTCACGGATCCCGCCGACTTCGAGGGAGTTCGCGACGCGATGATCGGCGCCGGATTCGCGCCCGAAACGGCTGAACTCACGATGCGCGCGTCGACGAGTTCGGAGCTGAACCGCGACGCCGCGGAGTCGATGGTGCGGCTGCTGGAGGCGCTCGAGGATCTCGACGACGTCCAGGTGGTGTACAGCAATGCGGACATCAGCGCCGACGTGCTGGCGGATCTCTGAGGTGTCCATTGGCTGATACGCAACGCATACTCGGTATCGACCCCGGTTCGCGACGAACCGGTTTCGGCGTTCTCGATTTCGCGGGTGACGCGGCCAGCTACGTCGCGAGCGGCACGGTGCGCACCTCGACCGGCGAATTTCCGGATCGATTGCGCGGCATTTTTCGCGCCGTCAGCGATATCGTTACGGAGTACCGACCCGACGTCGTAGCGCTCGAATCGGTCTTCATGGCACGAAATGCGAGCAGTGCCCTGAAGCTCGGGCACGCGCGCTCCGCAGCACTTTGCGCGACCTTCGCCTTCGACGTCGAGGTTTGCGAGTATGCACCGCGGGAGGTCAAACAGGCCGTCGTCGGCAACGGCTCGGCGAGCAAGGAGCAGGTGCAGCATATGGTGGTCTCGCTGCTGGGCCTCGACGGAACGCCGGCGCCCGATGCGGCCGATGCCTTGGCGATCGCGATCTGCTACGGGCACCGCCGACGCCTTTCGGAGCGCCTGGGACAGGGTCGGGCATCGGTGGGTCTGCGATGATCGGCACGCTTCGCGGTCGGCTGACCTGGAAACAGGCGCCACAGATTATCGTCGACTGTAACGGCGTCGGCTACGAGGTCGAGACACCGATGTCGACGTTTCTGAATCTGCCGGCCATCGATTCCGAACTGTCGCTGTTTACGCATCTGGTCGTTCGCGAGGATGCCCAGCAGCTGTACGGGTTCGCGACGGTCGAGGAGCGTGCGCTGTTTCGCTCGCTGCTGAAGATCAGCGGGGTTGGCGCCAAAATGGGCCTCGCAATTTTGTCCGCCATGAGCGTCGCCGATTTTCAGCATTGCGTCGAATACGAGGATGCGGCAATGCTGGTCAAGATTCCCGGGGTGGGCAAGAAGACGGCCGATCGCCTGATCATCGAAATGCGCGATCGGGTCGAGGCGCTCCCGGGGGGTGCCGCGGCTGAGCGCATCAGCGTCGTGGCCAGCCCGAAGAGCGAAGCGGTCGATGCGCTCATCGCGCTTGGCTACAGGCCCAAGGAAGTGAACCAGTTGATAGGAACGCTGAACGTGGACGGCAAAACTGCTGAAGACATCATTCGCCTCGCTCTGCGACAGGCGGCGAGCTGACTATGGCCGGGATCGATCACGATCGACTGGCCAGCGCACGACCGCGCGCCGAGGACGTTGCGTTCGATCGGGCGATACGGCCGAAGACGCTGTCGGAGTACGTCGGCCAACCTGCCGTGAAGCAGCAGATGGCAATTTTCATCGAAGCGGCGAGGCGCCGCGGCGAGGCGCTGGATCACGTGCTGATCTTTGGTCCACCGGGTCTCGGGAAGACGACGCTCGCACACATCGTTGCGAACGAGATGGGCGTCAATTTGCGACAAACGGCCGGACCGGTGCTCGAGCGTCCCGGAGACCTGGCCGCAATTCTCACCAATCTGGAGCCGAAGGATGTGCTGTTCGTCGACGAGATCCACCGCCTCAGTCCCGTGGTCGAGGAGGTGTTGTATCCGGCACTCGAGGATTTTCAGCTCGACATCAT
>JBFHXQ010000045.1:0-12620 GCA_041598895.1 Woeseiaceae bacterium
AGGGCGCTGAGGCAATTTATTCGCGGCAGGATGCCGCTCCCACGACAACTGCGCCTGCTCTCTAGTCCGAGAGGATGCCGCTCTTCCGACAACTGCGCCTGCTGTCTAATCGAACAGGATGCCGCTCCTCCGACAACTGCGCCTGCTGTCTAATCGAACAGGATGCCGCTCCCACGACAACTGCGCCTGCTGTGATCGCGGGGACATTCCGTACCCGGAATGTCCCCAAGCCAGGTAGATAGTCGAAAAACGGATTGCCCCCGTGCCTGCCGCTTAATCGCAACCGTCTATTTCATTCACGCAAAAGCCATCCTCTTCCGTGAACGTCGCATTGTCCTCACCGCCGATCGCGCCCACCTCTATTTTTACCGGAGTATCGTCAGGCAGTGACGCAAGGTAGTCGGCCGGGACAGTCACGGCTGTCGGCGTGATGTCGCCGGGCACACGGATCGTGAATTTCAGTGCTTTCGTCGGGTCGCCATCGTCGACATCCGGTTCCAGCACGATCTCGTAGGCATCAACTATGACGTTCTCCGGGTGTACGGGTAGCACGCCCATCGCATACAGATCGTCAAGATCCGCATTTGACCCGCAATTGCCCAGATCATCCCCAGACTCCCAGGTGATCTCGTTGCCATCAAAATCGACGTCCGCCGGAGCTGCCGGCAGATGATAGGTAAGCTCTGTTTCCCCCTCCAGCTTCTCGCCGCCGTCAGCGGATCCGCGAAACGTATAGGTTCCCGACTCCCATCGATCCAGAAATTCTTCCAGCGTAACGATGTCGTCGTCCGGGTCGGCTTCCGGATCCGGCCAGCACAGCGGTTCGGCACTTTCACCGAACGTCTCGGTCATCTTCTGCTCGCGCAGCGCGCGAAACGCTTTGTTCTCGAAGATCTTCTTGCCATCCGGATCGTGGATTCGCATCGAATTCAGGTCGTCGGCGTCGCCGAGCCAGTGAAAGCCGATATCGCCGTCCGACGAGTTGATCTCGATGAGCGCCTTGCACTCGCCGAAATCATCGCAGGGCTCCGTCGCATCGGCGAAAGGAGCACTCAGTCCGAGCAATGCGGCGACCCCGATTAGTAACCCGGAACGCTCGCCTGGGATGTCGATATTCATGTGATTCCCTCCTGGTCCATTTGAAATGCAGCTTCGGACCGGCTTGGACAGCCGCATGCGGGTCCGGAACGATTGCTGCTGCGAACTAATGCTCTTGCTGTTTGGACGGGCGCTGCGGTGAAAAGCGGTCGCGGGCATTCAATAAGATGCATACCTCAAGAGCGTCAAAGGGTTTTTGGCGAGACGTTCTGCCGGCTTGTTTTTACATAACGCAGGAATGGGGTGGGCGTGAATGCCAGCGGGCGATGCTTTGCTTGTATCGCTAAATCGCGTCCAGCAGCCCGCCCAGGTTCGGAACCGTGACGGTCGGCTCAATGCCCCAGGGGTCGAAGACTGCGGCCGGATCGCGCCGGATCCAGGCCGATTGCCAGCCGCAGGCGGCTGCGCCGATGACGTCGAACGGATTGCCGGAAACGAGCCAGGTCGTCGCTGCGTCGGCACCCGTCTTTTCGAGAAAGTGGGCATATACAGCGGGATCGGGTTTGAAGCTTCGCACAGCGTGAACGCTGACGATGCCATCGAGGAGGTCGTACAGCCCGGCATGCCGAAGCAAATCCACGAGATCGTCCGGGTGCCCGTTGGAGAAGGCAAACATCGGGTATGCGTGCGACCGTAACGCCTGAACCGCACTTAGCACGTCTGCGTATGCGGGCAGCCGGCGATAGCTCGCCATCAGTTCGTTGCAGGCCTCCGCCGACAGCCCGGTTTGGAGCACACTGTCCGTGTAATCGAGGGCTGCCCGAGTACAGGCCGGAAAATCCCGATACTTTCGCATCAGC
Source organism: Woeseiaceae bacterium (assembly GCA_041598895.1). Taxonomy (GTDB): domain Bacteria; phylum Pseudomonadota; class Gammaproteobacteria; order Steroidobacterales; family Woeseiaceae; genus UBA1847. The sequence goes on from JBFHXQ010000045.1 coordinate 1,899, forward strand.
GCGCGGCGGAACAGGTACTCGACCTGCTTATCGCGCCAGATTTGTGCGAAGCGGGGCGCATCGTTCCCTAAGACCTCGCGTAGCTTGGCAGTAATGCCGATCGGATCGATCAGGGTGCCATAGACGTCAAATGCCAGTGTGGCGGGCATGCTAATCTCGTCTGGTCAGTTGGCCGGGGGACACGTGTCTCGCCGAGTGTAACGCAGCGCATGGCTTGGCTGGCCGGCCGCGGCGGTAGCAACTAAGCTGACTAGGACAAATGAACTCACCGGAGATTACGAGATGACCCACTTCCTGCTAGCGCAGCTCAAAGTAAACGACGACGCCTGGATTCCGGAGTATGCGGCGCATGTCCACGACATTGTGCACAGGCACGGCGGCAAGTACCTGACACGATCCGGCAATATCACCACCCTGGAAGGGGATAACCCCCAGCCGGACCTGATCGCGATTCTCGAGTTTCCGGACATGGAGAGTCTGCAGGCCTTTGTCTCGGATCCTGAGTACGCACCGTACGCGGCAGCCCGCCAGGCCGGGACGCAGAGCCACTTCATGGCTCTCGACGCGAGCGACGCGGCAGGAACGATTCCGTACCTCACTGGTGCGGACTAAGACATGGATTGTGCCCCCTGGCTTGGTATAGAAATGACCTTAGGTTCCGACTTGAAATATATGATCTAAAAGAACTTTTATATTCAGGTTATCGGTCCTTCCCGCACCCAATGCAGTACGCGCCGGCGCCCCTTCCCGACAGCAGGAGCGACGCGGACAGGGCCGATTGAGCGCCGCTAGCGAGGGCTTCCAGGCGCCGATTCCGAAACAGATTTGCCTCTCGGCCGGCATTGCCAGGAAGTCCGCAGTTACCGTATAATCCCGCGCCAGCGCGGTGGTGGGGCTGGCATTGGCGGCCTTCGTGACAGGGCCCGGCCTTGACCCCCGCTACCAAAGTCTTGGTAGATAAAGCCCCGCTCAGGGGTTTTTTGTTGCCTGAACGGCAATAGTGCCGCGCTGAACAAAATGGGCCATTGGCCCATTTTTTGTTTTACGAGAGGTGGTTGGGTGAAAGCCGGTGAGACGGGACGAGCTACAGGCGCTGTTGGAGCCGGCCATCGAACAATTGGGCTACGAGTTGTCTGATCTGGAGGTCAGATTTGGTGGCAAAAGCGGTGCCGTGCGGGTGTTCATCGATCATCCGGACGGTATCGGCTTGGATGATTGTGAAGCGGTCAGTCGTGCGATCAGCGCGATACTCGATGTCGAGGACCCGGTACCGGGGCACTACGACCTCGAGGTGTCGTCGCCAGGCCTGGACAGGAAGCTGACTAAGCCGGCGCACTTTCGCCGCTTCACGGGCGAGACCGTGCGGGTGCAGATGCGGTTTCCGATTGCCGGGCGACGGCGGTTCAAAGGCACGCTGGTGTCCACCGACGACGCGGCGATCGTGGTCGAGGTCGACGGCGAACAGCACGAGCTGCCGCTGGCGACGATCGACACGGCGCGCCTGGTGCCGTAAGGGCTGTGAGCCCCGGCGGGAACGGAGCAGGTACGAGATGAGTAAAGAAATTCTTATGGTGGTCGACGCCGTTTCGAACGAAAAAGGCGTCGAAAAGGACATCATTTTCGAGGCTATCGAAGCTGCGCTTGCGTCCGCGACGCGTCGCAAACACGGTGAGGATATCGAAGTGCGAGTCGCTATCGACCGCGAGACCGGCGATTACGACACGTTCCGGCGCTGGCTCGTTTTCGAGGACGAGTCGACGGAGCTGGAGGTGCCAGATCGCGAGCTGCGCATGATCGACGCGGTGGACATCGATCCGGACGCCGAGCCCGGCGGCTACGTCGAGGTTCCGATGGAGTCCGTCGAGTTCGGGCGCATCGCAGCGCAAACGGCGAAGCAGGTCATCGTGCAAAAAGTGCGGGAAGCCGAGCGCGAGCAGGTGGTCGAGGAATACCAGGGCCGCGAGGGCGAGCTGCTGTCGGGTCTCGTAAAGCGCGTCGACCGCAACGGTGTATACATCGATCTCGGTGGCAACGCCGAGGGTTTCGTGCCCCGCGAACACATGGTGCCTCGCGAGCCGGTCCGGCCGCAGGATCGCATCAAGGCCCTGCTGACCGAGGTCCGCTCGGAGCCGCGCGGACCTCAGCTGTTCATGACGCGGACGTCGCCGCAGTTTTTGGTTGAGCTGTTCAAGATCGAGGTGCCGGAAGTCGGTCAGGGCCTCATAGAAATTCTCGGTGCGGCCCGGGACCCGGGTCTGCGGGCCAAGATCGCGGTGAAAAGCAATGACAACCGCATCGATGCCGTCGGCGCGTGCGTGGGAATGCGCGGGTCGCGCGTCCAGGCCGTGTCGAACGAGCTTGCCGGCGAGCGTGTCGACATCATCCTCTGGGACGAGAATCCGGCGCAGTTTGTCGTCAACGCAATGTCTCCGGCCGAGGTCGTGTCGATTGTGGTCGACGAGGATGCCCACAGCATGGACATCGCGGTCGACGAGGACAAGTTGTCGCAGGCAATCGGACGTGGCGGTCAGAATATTCGCCTGGCCAGTGAGCTAACGGGCTGGGAACTCAACGTCATGACCGCAGCGGACGCGGACGAAAAAAGCGAAGCGGAAATGCGGGAGCTTATCGACCTGTTTTCCAAGCAGCTCGATGTCGACGAGGAGGTGGCGCTGATTCTCGTACAGGAAGGTTTCTCGACAATCGAAGAAGTCGCCTACGTGCCCGAGTCCGAGCTGCTTGCGATCGAGGAATTCGACGAGGATATCGTCGCGGAGCTGCGCAGTCGCGCCCGCGACCTGCTGTTGACGCAGGCGATCGTGCAGGAAGAGAAGATCGACGAGGCCGAGCCCGCTGAAGACCTGCTGAATCTAGAGGGGATGGACAAGGGCCTCGCGTACCTGCTTGCCAGCAAGGGAATTGTTACACGCGAAGATCTGGCCGAACTCGCTACCGATGACCTGCTCGAATTGAACGAAATGGACGGCGACGAGGCGGCGGCGCTGATCATGAAAGCGCGCGAACACTGGTTCGAGGCAGAGCAACAGGCCTGAGGAACGGGCCACGGAGTTAAATGATGCCGGATGTCACGGTTGCACAATTTGCCGAAGTGCTAAAGGTACCGGTCGAGAAACTGCTCTCGCAGCTCGACGAGGCCGGTATCAAGGTCGGTGGTTCCGACGATACGATCAGCGACGATGCAAAGCTTGAATTGCTGACGCACCTGCGCCGCAGCCACGGGCAAAAGGATGCGTCAACGTCCGTTGCCGCTCCACGCCGCATCACCCTGAAACGCAAGTCGCAGTCCGAACTGCGTCTGTCTGGCGCCCAGGGCAGGTCGCGCACGGTCAATGTCGAGGTCCGCCGCAAACGGACCTATATCAAGCGCGATGTGCTCGAGGAACAGGCGCAGAAAGAGCAGGCCGAGTTGGATCGCAAGCGTCGCGAGGAGGAGGAGCGCCTCGAGGCCGAGCAGCTGGAACAGGATCGGCTGCGGGTCGAGAAGGAAGAGGCTGCCCGACGCGAGCAGGAAGAGCGGGAAAAAGCGGAACTCGCCCGCCAAAGCGCGGAGGAAGAAGCCCGCAAGGCGGCGGAGCAGGCCGCGCAAGTGGCCGCAGAGGAGCGTGCACGGCTGGAAAAGGCGGAACAGGATGCGCGCGCGCGCCGCTCGAAGGAGAAAGCCAAAGCCAAGCACCCCGAGACCCGTTATGGGCGCAAAGAGTTGCACGTGGCTGGCGACAAGAGTGGTCGCCGCAAGCGCAAGACCCCGATTCGACGACGCCCGGTTTCAGTGTCCGGGGACGCGAAACACGGTTTCGAGAAGCCGACGGCGCCGGTTGTTCGCGAGATCGAGATTCCGGAGAGCATTGCAGTGTCCGAGCTCGCCCAGCGCATGGCGATCAAGGGCAACGAGGTCGTCAAGGTGCTGTTCAATATGGGCGCCATGGTCACGATCAATCAGGTGATCGATCAGGACACGGCGGCGCTCGTCGTCGAGGAATTCGGACACATTGCCAAACCCGTCGAGGCCGAGGACGTCGACAAGGTATTGCTGGCCGACGAAGAGCAGCTGAGCGGCGACAAGATTGCCCGCCCTCCGGTCGTCACCATCATGGGCCACGTGGATCACGGCAAGACGTCATTGCTGGATCACATCCGGCGCACGAAGGTCGCTGAAGGCGAGGCCGGCGGTATAACCCAGCACATCGGTGCCTACTCGGTCAAAACCGGCAAGGGGCGGATTACGTTTCTGGATACCCCGGGTCACGCCGCGTTCACCGCCATGCGTGCCCGCGGCGCGCAGGCCACCGACATCGTGGTGCTGGTAGTCGCCGCAGACGATGGCGTCATGCCGCAGACCATCGAGGCGATTCAGCATGCAAAGGCCGCCGGGGTGCCGCTGGTTGTCGCGGTCAACAAGATCGATCGCGAGAATGCCGATCCGGAGCGGGTGCGCAACGAGCTCTCGCAGCACGAGGTGATCCCCGAGGCCTGGGGCGGCGAACACCTGTTCGTCAACGTGTCGGCGCACACCGGCGAGGGCATCGACGATCTGCTCGACGCCATTCTCCTGCAGGCCGAGCTCATGGACCTGACCGCCGTGGAGGACGGCCCTGGACAGGGTATCGTCATCGAGTCGAGCCTGGAAAAAGGTCGCGGTGCCGTCGCGACGTTGCTGGTTCAGGCGGGCACGCTGAAGCAGGGTGACATGATCATCGCGGGCGAGGAATACGGCCGTATTCGCAACATGTTCGATGAGCGACAAAAATCGATCAAAAAGGCGGGTCCCTCGAGCCCGGCCGTCGTACTCGGGCTGTCGAAAACGCCGAATGCAGGCGATGACTTTCTCGTCGTCAAAAACGAGCGTAAGGCTCGCGAGGTAGCGGAGTTCCGTCAGGCTAAAGCGCGTGAGACCAAGCTTGCCGAGCAACAAGCTTCGAAACTCGAGGACATGTTCAGCCAGATGCAGGAGGGCGAGGGCGCTACGATCTCGCTGATCATCAAGTCTGACGTGCATGGCTCGGCCGAGGCCCTGAAAGACGCGCTGACACGGCTTTCGAACGACGAGGTCAAGGTCAAGGTCATTGCCTCGGGTGTCGGCGGCATTACGGAAACGGATGCAACGCTCGCGGCGACGTCAAATGCCGTCATTATCGGCTTCAACGTGCGCGCCGACGCGGCCGCGCGCAGCGCCATCAAGGAGTCCGGCGTCGACGTGCGCTACTACAGCATCATTTACGAAGCTATCGACGATGTGAAAGCCGCACTTACCGGCATGCTGTCACCGGAGATTCGCGAACAGATCGTGGGTCTCGCAGAGGTGAAGGAAGTGTTCTCGTCACCGAAGTTCGGCGATATTGCCGGCTGCATCGTGACCGAAGGCTACGTGAAGCGAGCGAATCCGATTCGCGTATTGCGCGATAACGTCGTGATCTACGAGGGTGAACTCGAATCGCTGCGGCGCTTCAAGGACGACGTGACTGAGGTTCGCTCGGGCACGGAGTGCGGCATCGGCGTCAAGAATTACAGCGATGTTCGGGTTGGCGATCAAATCGAGTGCTACGAACGCGTCGAAATCGCACGGACCCTCGACAGCTGACCGGGTTCGAACCAACGGTGAGCGGCTGATGCCACGTGAGTTTGCAAGGCACCAGCGGCTCGGCAATGAGGTCCTGCGGACGCTGGCGGAGCTGCTGCGCTTCGAAACCAAGGACCCGCGGCTCAAGGGTGTCACGCTGACGTCCGTGGACCTGACCCGCGACCTGAGTGTGGCTCGCGTATACGTAAGTCTTCTGGATCCGGAAGAGGCGGTGGGGCCCGTAATGCAGGGTCTCGAGCGGGCCACCGGTTTTCTCCGCAGCCGGCTCGGTAAAGAACTCAAGATCCGGCACGTGCCGGAACTCCGGTTCATTCATGACGAGAGCGCCGAGCAGAGCGCGCATATCAGCGAGCTGCTTGGCCGGGCCCGGCGAGATGCGCCGGACCGGTAAGTCGCATGCGCCGGCGCAGGGATAACAGGCTTCGGGCAGTCGATGGCGTGTTGCTGCTCAACAAACCGGCGGGCCTGACCTCCAATCAGGTTCTGCAGCGCGTGAAACGCATGCTTCGGGCTCGCAAGGGTGGTCATGCCGGGAGTCTCGACCCGGCAGCGACCGGCATGTTGCCGCTGTGCTTCGGCGAGGCAACCAAAGCCTGCGCGTACCTCCTGGACGCCGACAAAACGTATCGGGTAACGGCGCTTCTCGGCATCGCGACCGATACAGGCGATGCAGACGGCAGGGAAACAGCGCGTGCAGCCGTTCCGCAAATGAGCGCGTCGGATTGGACGGCGCTGTTGCAGCAGTTCGTCGGCGAATCCCTGCAGGTGCCACCGATGTATTCGGCGCTCAAAAAAGACGGCAAGCGCCTGTACGAATACGCGCGCCGGGGACAAACCGTGCAGCGGGCAGCGCGGCCCATCTCGATAGCGTCAATCGACCTTCTGGAGGCTGCCAGCGAACGCCTCGTCTTTCGCGTGACCTGCTCGAAAGGCACGTACGTGCGTGCCCTGGTCGAGGACATCGCAAAGGCCGCGGGCACGGTGGCCCACACGGCGCACCTGCACCGGGAATGTGTCGCGGGCTTCGACAGCACCGCGATGATCGACCTTGCCGCGGTCGACGAGCTCGCCGCGGCCGGCGAACTGGAGCGCCGCCTGATTCGCGTCGACGAGACGCTCAGCCACCTGGCCGAGGTCACACTGACCCGGGACGCAGCCGAGCGCTTCGGACACGGTCAAGCGGTACGCGTGGCGCACGACGCGGAGCAGGGACCGGTGCGAGTGTATGGCCCGGAGCGCGGATTCATTGGCATCGGCCGTTGGGACGCGGATGGTTCGCTCGCCCCGCAGCGCATCTTCCGGGCGGCTGACAGGGACGATGCGGTGTCCGGAAAAAATCCCGTAGATTATTGATTTCGGGCTGTCATTAAGCAGTAACAGAGGCTAGAATACCGCGCTGCAAAAAAGGGCCTAGAGAAGAGATTGTTTGAGGAAGTTGTGACATGTCACTGTCGGCTGAAGCAAAGCAAACCATTATTTCCGAATATTCCCGGGGAGACGCGGATACCGGCTCACCCGAGGTGCAGGTAGCACTCTTGTCCGCGCGGATATCCGAACTCACGGAGCACTTCGGTGCCCACAAGAAGGACCACCACAGCCGCCAGGGACTTCTCAAGATGGTCAACAAGCGTCGCAAGCTGCTCGACTATCTCAAGCGTAAAGATCAGGACCGCTACCGCGAGCTGATTAAACGGCTTGGCCTCCGTCGCTAATCTGCGACACGTACGGGCGATGATTTGATCGACGCGCCGTCTCCGCGACGCGTATCCTGCGCGCCCTCCTGCCCCACCGAACACTACAGAGACAAATCGTGAATCCAATATCCAAGACTTTCCAGTATGGCGACCACAAGGTCACCATCGAGACGGGCGCGGTTGCCCGTCAGGCAGACGGCGCCGTGCTGGTCGACATGGCCGAGACGGTGGTGCTCGTTACCGCGGTCGGCCGCAAGGCCCCCGATCCGGGTCGGGACTTTTTCCCGCTGACCGTCAATTATCAGGAAAAAACCTACGCCGCCGGCAAGATTCCCGGCGGCTTTTTCAAGCGGGAAGGGCGCCCCAGCGAAAAGGAAACGCTCGTGTGCCGTCTCATCGACCGGCCGATTCGCCCCCTGTTCCCGAAGGGTTTTACGAATGAAGTGCAGGTCATAGCGACCGTAATGTCCCTGAATCCTGACGTAGATCCGGATATACCGGCGCTGCTCGGCGCCTCGGCCGCGTTGGCAATTTCCGGTATGCCCTTCGCCGGACCCATTAGCGCCGCGAAGGTCGGTTACAAGGACGGCAATTACATTCTGAACCCCGGCGTTACGGCACTCCAGAGCTCCAAGCTCGACCTGGTGGTGGCCGGGACCAGCGACGCTGTTCTGATGGTGGAGTCCGAGGCGGACACTCTGTCCGAGGACGTCATGCTCGGGGCGGTCATGTTCGGGCATGAACAAATGCAGGTTGCGATCAAGGCGATCGAGGAGCTTGCGGCCGAGGCCGGCAAGCCTGCGTGGGAATGGGAGGCACCCGTCGAAGACGAAACGCTGGCGGACGCGGTTCGGAGTCACGCGGAAGCTGGCCTGACCGCTGCGTACCAGGTCACGGACAAACTCGAGCGCCAGGGCGCTGTCGCCGAAACCAAGGCAGCCGCCGCGGCTGCGCTCGCTGACGGCGACAATGCGAGATATGCCCCGGAAGAGGTCTATGGTGCGTTGTCGAAGCTCGAAAAGCGCATCGTGCGCAGCCGCGTGCTCGCGGGCAAGCCGCGCATCGATGGCCGGGACCGACAAACCGTCCGCCCAATTGATGTCAAGGTCGGCACGCTGCCGCGCGCTCACGGTTCCGCAATTTTTACGCGCGGCGAAACGCAGGCCATCGTGACGACGACGCTCGGCACCGGCCGGGATGCGCAAATCATCGACGCGATCGAAGGCGAACGCAAAGAGCCGTTCATGCTGCACTACAATTTCCCGCCCTATTGCGTGGGCGAAACGGGATTTGTCGGATCGCCGAAGCGACGCGAAATCGGCCACGGCAAGCTGGCCCGCCGCGGCATTCAGGCGGTCATGCCGAAGCATGACGATTTCGGCTACGTCATCCGGGTCGTCTCCGAGATCACGGAATCAAACGGGTCGAGCTCGATGGCATCGGTTTGCGGGTCGAGCCTGGCATTGATGGATGCGGGTGTCCCGGTCAAGGCCGCAGTCGCCGGTGTGGCGATGGGCCTCGTCAAGGAGGGTGAGGAATTCGCGGTCTTAACCGATATTCTCGGCGACGAGGACCATCTCGGCGATATGGACTTCAAGGTTTCCGGTACGGATGACGGTATTACGGCGCTGCAGATGGATATCAAGATCCAGGGGATAACCCGGGAAATCATGGACACGGCGCTCGATCAGGCCCGCGCTGCCAGGCTGCACATTCTCGGCGAGATGAACAAGGTCATTGCAAAGCCTCGGGAAGAAATGTCCGAGTGGGCGCCAACGATCATGACTTTCAAGATCGATCCGGAGAAGATTCGTGACGTCATTGGCAAGGGCGGGTCCGTGATTCGGGCGATGACCGAGGAGACGGGCGCCACGATCGACATCGAAAACGACGGGACCGTGCGCATCGCGTCTGTCGACGGCAGCTCCGGCAAAGAAGCCCGTCGTCGCATCGAGATGATCACGGCAGACGTCGAGGTGGGTCGCGTCTATGAAGGTCGGGTTGCGCGCCTGATGGACTTTGGTGCCTTTGTCACTATTCTGCCCGGCAAGGATGGCCTGGTTCACATCTCACAGATTTCCAATGAGCGGGTCGAAAAAGTAAGTGACAAGCTGTCCGAGGGCGACATCGTCAAAGTCAAGGTGCTGGAAGTGGATCGTCAGGGGCGCGTGCGCCTGTCGATGAAGGAAGTCGACAAAGACTGACCGTCGAGCACGGGCGCCGCGGCCGCCCGTCGGATTATCGGCGCAAATGCGCAGCCTAGCCTGCGGACATTGCCGCGTCGGACATGTCGGCGTCCGCCTCATTTGCCCCAACGATCTGTGACATGGGTGATTTCGCCAGGGCCTCGTCAAAGAAAACGAGAAGCCGGCGCGGCAGATAAAAGCGGGGCCGCCACGGCGTGCCTCCGTCGATGAACCCCACATGCCCGCCACGCTCTGCGATTTCTACGGTTACCTCGGGCGCCAGGCTATCGGCTGCGGGAATGATGGACGGGTTCATGAATGGATCGTCAAGCGCGTTGACGATCAGTGTCGGCGCCGCAATTTTGCCAAGATAGCCGGCCGCGCTGCAGCGACTGTAATAATCGTCCTTGTCCTGGAAGCCGTGCAGTGGTGCCGTAACGGCGTCATCGAACTCCGCGAACGTACGCGCCCTCATGGCGCGTTGCCAGTCGAACGCTGCCGTATGTCGGTCGAACTTGCGGGCGACGGCGCGCTTCATGTTCTTTAATAAAATCCTCTGGTAAAGCTTTGAAAAACCTTGGTTTAAGGCCTCTGCACAGAGGCTTAAATCGAGGGGAACGCAAACAGCGGCGGCGGCGCTTACGGGGCTGTCCTTGCCGTCCTCGCCCAGGTACTTGAGCAGTACATTGCCACCCAGCGAGTAGCCGGCTACGAGTATCGGGCCGTCAAGGCCGCGTCGCTCCAGCGTATTGAGAAAGAACCGCAGGTCATTCGTTTCGCCGGCGTGGTAGCGGCGCGGGAGGCGATTCCGGTAATCGCCGCAGTCCCGAAAATGCAGCACGCAACTGCGCCACTGTCGCGCCGAGGCCGCTTCCATCAGCATGCGCGCATACGGTGATTCGGCCGAACCCTCAAGGCCATGCAATATGACGAGCAGTGGCGCCGTGCGCGGCACCGTATCGTCAGTGCGAACCCAGTCAACGACAGTCGCATCACCATCCGGGAGGTTCAACGTTTCGCGACAAACGTCGGGGCGGCCGCGCCATGCCCACGGCAGCGCGGGAAAAATGGTCTGGGCGTGCCGGTTCTTGAGCCATGGAGCCGGGACAAAGGCACTGTTGCGTATGCGGCTGGGAGTCGGGGCGCGTGTCATCAAATCGTTCGTAGTGTCTGTAGTGGAGGCATAAAAAAGCCCCCCGCTTGCGCAGGGGGCTCGCCGTGGAGTGCTAACCCCTTCAGGCAT
>JBFHXQ010000046.1:0-12609 GCA_041598895.1 Woeseiaceae bacterium
CTCGAGCTGAGCGCGTATGCCGTCCTCGTGTGAACGCGTGTAGGAGTCGGGCTCACCCTCGATACGGCTCTCCGGCGCGAGCGCCGTGACCTTGTGATCACCGGGACGAATAGCGGTGACAAGGCCGCCGGGCGTCACCTCTAGGCTGAGCCGGTCGCCGAAGAACAGGATCTGCGCGTCGGGTACGACGTTGCCGTCCTCGTCCTTGACGACCGCCTCGAGCTGAATACGGTCGCCGACATCGAGCGTTACCTCGGGCATCTGGAACTCGATTGTGGTCGGCGTCTCTGCAACGGCGGCTGCGCTCAATACCGTGGACAGGACGGCCGACACCAGGCCGCTTGTTTCAAGCTTCATTAGGTTTTCCCGGAGACTGCGCGGGATTCGGCACGGCCGGTAATCGTCGTCGTGCCTGCCCGCGTTTTTCGTGAGTATACGTCGCGGCTCAGCGCCGGTCATGCGACAGGCGTCGACAGCCTGACCGCTACGCTGTCAAACTCGGAGGACCGTTCGCATGGAGACAGCGCATGAAAGCGGCCTGGTTCGAGAGCTTCGGTCCCGCGGCCGACGTGCTCGTCGTTGGCACTCGGCCGGATCCGCTGCCGGGGCGCGGTGAGGCACTGGTGCGCCTGAAGACCAGCGGTGTGAATCCGTCTGATGTGAAGAAACGGGCGGGGTCGTTCCCGAACCTCCTCGACGATGGATTCGTGATACCGCACAGTGATGGCGCCGGCATCATCGAGGCGGTCGGCGACGGCGTCTCGCCCGATAGGGTCGGCGAACGCGTATGGGTATACCAGGCGCAGTTCGGGCGCCGCTTCGGCACGGCCGCCGAGCTCGTCGCGATCGATGCCAGTCGAGCCGTTCGGCTGCCGGACAACACGAGTTTTGAAATCGGCGCCTGCCTCGGCATACCGGCAATGACGGCGCATCGCTGCGTATTTGCCGACGGGCCGGTCGACGGGCACACGATTCTGGTAACCGGCGGCGCCGGGCGCGTCGGCCACTACGCAATCCAGTGGGCAGAGCAGGCGGGCGCGCGGGTCATTGCAACCGCGAGCACCGCGGACGACGAAGCGGCGTGCAAAGCTGCCGGTGCCGGAGCGGTCGTCAATCACCGGGAGGCGGGATGGTCGTCGGCCGTCCGCGTTGCAAACAGCGGCCAGCCGGTCGATCGGGTCATCGATGTCGAATTCGGCGCCAACCTGCCCGAGGTCCTGGAGCTGATTCGGACGGGCGGCGTCGTCGCAACGTATTCCTCCACCCAGGTTCCCGAACCGACGCTGCCGTTTTTCCGCATGATGTACCTCGACCTGACGATTCGGCTCGTCATCGTCTACGCGATGCCCGAGGCGGCGAAACACGCGGCCATCCGCGACATCGACGCGGCGCTCGGGGAAGAACGCCTTCGGCATCGCGTTGCACACGTGCTGCCGCTCGATGACATCGCCCGCAGCCACGAGCTGATCGAGAAGGGTGGAATCCGCGGCTCTGTCGTATTGGATGTGTCCCCGGTGCGAAACTGACCCGAGACAGAGCCACTACCTGGTTTTTGCCGCAAACGCCGACTGCAGCAGGTCGGGATTGAAGGACGAGTCGATCGATGCACCCTCGGTGTCGTTCGCATGCAGGTACAGGACGGTGCCGTAGATGCCCTGGAGCGCCGCATGTATCGCGGCGAGCAGGAGCATCGAGAGCACCGCGAGCGCGAGCAGCGTCCCGGCAATGACGAGCGCTTCACGGCCCGGGTCGGGCTGGCCGGCACTCGTAATCAGCACGTAAGCGGTCACGAACACGACGAGCATCAGCGGCGCGTACAAAATCGCGAACACGACCGCGAGACCAGCATTCGCGATGATGTTCTCGCCCCAGGTCTTCTTCAGGAGCGATGCGCTTTCCTTCACGGCCGCAATGGGGCCGATGCCGCGGTGGACGAGTACCGGCACGACGAGAAAGGTCGCTGCGGCCCAGGCCAGGCCGATGATGCGAGTGACGATTCGGCCAGCGAGCGGCACGCGTTCCTCGATGGCTCGCAGCACCAGGCCGACCGTTGCGGCAATGGCGGCGTAGCCCGCGATCTGCGCGAGCCGGCTCGAGGCGGCGCGAAGGCCGTCACCGACGCGGACCGGGCGTCCGGCCAGTCCCTGCATCGCAGAGGCAACCAGGGCCGTGTTGAAAAAAATGATCACGAAGAACAGGAGGAGATAAAAGCCGAGCGCGACAGCGTAATCGACGATCGATGCAGAATCCTCTGCCCCTGCGCCGGGCAGCGCGAGCTGCGGTGTCGCGGCTGCGGCGAAATAACTTGCCACGACGGTGAGCGCAGCGACGGACGACAGCAGCGGGAAAATCAGCAGTGTCCTGTTGTCGTTCAAGATCTTTGCGCTGGCCTTGAATATTTGCCAGCTGCGGGAGAATCGTCCGGCCATGGATTTTGACTCCGGTATGCACTGCATAGGGCGGTTAGAGCTTACTCCGAAACGGGCGCGGCAGATACGCGACAAATCTGCCGGCGTTACGCCCGCTCAAATGGCCGTTGCCTTTACCCGGTTGCGCCCGTTTTCTTTGGCCTGATACAGCGCAGCGTCGGCGGCGTCGAGCAACGCCTCTTTCCGCGTTTTCTGCGTGGGCTCGGTACTGGCGACGCCGATGCTCACCGTCACGAACCGTTTCTTCGCGGCACGGGCATGTTCGATCGCGAGCGCCTCGACTTCACGGCGTACCGCTTCCGCGCGTTCCATTGCTGTTTGCGAATCGACGCCGGACAGGACGGCTGCAAATTCCTCGCCGCCGTAGCGGGCGACGAATTCGGCGGCGCGCTGAAAGCAGCGATCAAGAACCGCGGCGATTCGGCGCAGGCACTCGTCGCCCGCGCGATGCCCGTAATGATCGTTGAATTGCTTGAAGTGGTCGATATCGCACATTAGAAGCGCGAGCGACCCGGTTGCGCGCTGGCAGCGGCGCCACTCGAGATCGAAGCGTTCATCGAATGCGCGCCGGTTGCCGATGTTCGTGAGCTTGTCGACGCGAATCAGCTGCCGTAGCTGTGTATTTGCACGCTGCAGCTCGACCTGTGCTTGTTCGAGGCGTTCGTTGGCGGCCCTCAGCGCGGCCGTGCGCTCCATAACCCGGCCTTCGAGTTCCCTGCGGTGCCTGTCCAGTTCCGCCTCGGCCCGACGCCGATCGGAGATGTCCCGGATGATTCCGGTATACAGGCGTCGGCCCGACATGTCGGCACCGCTCAGTGCCAGCTCGATGGGAAATCGCGTCCCGTCGGCGTGCAGCGCGTTGATCTCCCGGGTCCGGCCCACGACTCTGTGTCTTCCCGACTCGCCGTATTCGAGCATATACTTTTTGTGATCGGTGGCGTGTTCCACCGGCATCAACAGCGAGACATTTTGACCAATTACGTCGGCTGCGGGATACCCGAACATCTTTTCCGCCGCGGGATTGAAAGATTCGATCGTGCCGGTTTCGTCGGTCGTGATGATCGCATCGACCGCGGTTTCGAGCACCGCCAGCAGGCGGGCGCGAGACTCGTCCGAGCTCGTATTCGCAACGCTTTTGGGTTGGGCCGATGTCATTGGGTTATGCGCAGTGTCCGGTGAATTATACGCAGGAACCGTGATTGGAGCGCTGGAATTGACGACCTATACTTGAATTGCAGACAGCGACAGCGTGACACGCATGCCTTGAGCTGTCATAGGCTATGCCAAAGCTTCTCATCGACCTGGACGGCGTGATCTACGACGGAGGCAAAGCCGTTACCGGCGCCGCGGATGCGTTGGCGTGGCTAAGAGATAACGGCTTTCCTTTCGTTTTCGTCACCAACACGACGTCGCGCCCGCGAATCGCGATCGTGAATCGACTTGAACGCATGGGAATACGCGCTGCGGCGAGCGACATCCTGACGCCGCCCGTTGCGGCGACCGGCTGGCTCGAGCAGCACGTCGAAGGACCGGTGGCGCTGTTCGTGCCGCCTGCGACGGCAAGCGAGTTCGCACGTTTGCCAATCGCCGATCCTGCAAGCGCCGACCCCGTCGGGGCGGTCGTGGTGGGCGACTACGGCGAGGACTGGAGCTTCGCCGAGCTGAATCGGGCGTTCCGGCTGCTCATGCAGGAGCCGCGACCTGCGCTCGTCGCGCTCGGCATGACGCGCTACTGGCGATCGCCGGACGGACTACGGCTCGACACGGCGCCGTTCGTCATTGCACTGAGCCACGCATCGGGCGCGGACCCCGTCGTGCTCGGCAAGCCCGCGGCGCCGTTTTTCGAGGCCGCACTCGAGTTTCTCGATGCCAGGGCGGGGGATACGCTCATGATCGGCGACGATATTCGTACCGACATCGATGCCGCGCAGCGCCTCGGGATTCGCGGCGTGCTCGTTCGGACCGGGAAGTTCCGGCCGGACGACCTCGCGCTTGGTATCGAGCCGCACCTGATTTTGAATACCTTCGCGGATCTGCCCGAAGGATTGAGCAATGCCTAATACGAGATTCAACGACACGGTTGCCGATGCGTTCCGCCAGTGCGCGGAAATCCTGCGCGAGCAGGCCGCGAATCCGTTCCGCATCAATGCTTACATCCGGGCCGCCAAGACACTCGAATCGCTGGATACGGATGTCCGTGAGATTCTGCGCGACGAGGGCATCGACGGGCTGATCGCACTGCCTGCGATCGGTCGCGGGCTGGCCGCGGCGATCGACGAGTACGCGCGCACCGGGCGGTTCTCACAGCTCGATCGGCTGCGGGGCGAAACCACGCCGGAGACCCTGTTCCAGTCGGTGCCCGGCATCGGGCCGACGCTCGCGCGCGAAATCCACGATGCGCTGCACGTCGATACGCTGGAGGCGCTCGAGATCGCGGCTCATGACGGCAGGCTCGAAACCGTGCCGGGCATCGGCAAACGTCGGGCCGATGCGATTCGGGCGGGACTCGCGGCAAGACTGGGACAGCGCCCGGGCGCGCGGCGCGAAAGGCCGGACTCGCCCCCGGTCGACATGCTGCTCGACGTCGATCGCGAGTATCGCGACAAGGCGGCGGCCGGCAAGCTGACAAAGATCGCGCCGCGACGCTTCAATCCCGAGGGCCGCGCGTGGCTGCCGGTGCTGCACACGAACCGTGACGACTGGCATTTCACCGCGCTGTTTTCGAACACGGCGCGGGCCCACGAGCTCGGGCGGACCGACGACTGGGTCGTCCTGTATTTCTACGACGACGCTCACCGGGAAGGACAGCACACGATCGTGACCGAGACCCACGGATCGATGCAGGGGCGGCGCGTCGTGCGCGGGCGCGAGGCCGAGTGCCGGCATCTGTATGACGACGTCGGTCACGACCCGTGATCGAAGTGGAAAGCGAGCCCGGGAGCGACCTTCGAAAACGGTGCGAAAAGGCCGATAATTCATTACGCTGACGGTTACGGGAACCATGCGCATAAACGACGACTTTTCGACGCGAATCGTTATCCGGCCGGATGACTATCGCTGGGTGGACTCACCGATGCCGGGCGTCGAACGCATGATGCTCGATCGGATCGGCGACGAGGTGGCGCGCGCCACGTCGCTGGTTCGCTACGCGGCGAACAGCGCGTTTTCGCCACACGTGCACGGCGGCGGCGAAGAATTTTTCGTGCTCGACGGCGTTTTCTCCGACGAGCACCAGTCGTATCCACCCGGTAGCTATGTCAGGAACCCGATCGGCACGCAGCACTCGCCGGCCGTTGGTGACGAGGGCTGCATCATCTTTGTCAAGCTGCATCAGTTCGATCCGGATGACAGGGCACGCGTCGTCATCGATACGAACACCGCTCCGTGGCTGCCCGGAAAACAGCCGGGCGTCGAGGTGCAGGCGCTCCACAGTTTCGGAACCGAGCGCGTGATGCTGTTCCGCTGGGCGCCGAATACGACAATCGAGACGCACACGCATCTTTGCGGTGAAGAGATTTTTGTCATCGACGGCGGCTTCTTCGACGAGGACGGTGACTATCCGGCGGGCACCTGGATTCGCAGTCCGGACGGCAGCGAGCATGCGCCCCACACGCGGGATGACCCCGCGCTGCTCTATGCGAAAGTCGGCCACCTGCCGCCGAAATGATTGCGGCCACGGCTTTCGTTGATGTCGTTCCGGCGTTCGTATCCCGGACACGGCACGCGATCAACCGCGTGACATTCAGCCCGACGGCGAGTGTCGCAACACGTCCGCCTGTCCCGTGACGTGCGGGCCCATGCTGTTGCGACCTTCATAGCCGACTCGAATGAGCTTTGGATCGCCGTCGACCTCCGTTTCGAGCACCTTGCCGGACAGCGTCATCGTATCGCCCGGGTAGTTCGGTACGCCGAGGCTGAACTTCACCGCCCTGATCGTCGATCCCGGACCGGCCCAGTCCGTGAGAAAACGGCCGACGAATCCGCCGGTCGTCAGGATGTTCATGAAGATGTCCGGCTGTCCCTGGGCGATCGCGGCCTCGCGACTGTGGTGCACCGGCATCCAGTCGCGACTCGCGAGAGCGCAGACCGCGATTCTCGACGACGTGATCGGAACCGTCAGCTGGCCGATATCTGCATCCGCTGTAAACGTGGATCCGCGGTCGTGCCATTCAATCTCGGCCTCGTACTCTTCCGGTACGTTTAGGGTCGCGGCCGGATCGAGTCCGGTGTCCTGCTGTGTCGCGTATGACCCCTCGACCGCCTTGAACTGGAAGTACGTCGTCCGCGATTCGTACACGATCGCGTCGTGCTGATTGCGGTACTCCTCCAGGCAGGTGATGAAGTGCCCCGTGCCGAGGCGGGTTTTCTTCTCGTCAGTAACGTCGATGGGCTCCACGAAAAAATGCAGCGTGTCGCCAACCGTGACCGGGACAAGAAACCGCTGGTCGTAACCGACGGCAACGTTGCCGGTGAAGCCGAACTCATTGAGAATGTCGAGCACGGCGTAAGGCCGTTCCGGCGCGGATCCGGTCGGATAGGCGCGCGACATGCTCGGCAGGCACCAGCCCTGGGTCATTGCCGCCGGCGAGACGATAGCGCTATGACCGGCCGCGCGCGCAAACTCGGCATCGGAATACAGCGGATTCCTGTCGCCGAATGCGGCCACCCACTGCCAGATCATCGGCTCGTTGACCGGATGCCAGCTAAGGTACGGCCCGGAGCGTTTGCCGATGACGGCGTCGACGGCGGCCCGGGCTGCGGTTTCGCGGCGACTCATTTCAGTGCCCCGATGGTGCTCGTGATGCCGGCTTCTGCCCCGACTGGAACAGCGGCATGGCGCGTTCCCGGTAAGCCTTGGGCGTCATTCCCGTCCAGGAGCGGAATGAGCGCACGAACGAACTCGTGTCTGCGAAGCCTGCGTGCTCGCTGATGTCGCTGATTTTCGTGTCTCCGAAACACAGCATCTCCGTCGCGAGCTCGCAGCGTGCCTCGTCCTTGAGCTTCTGATAGCTCGTGCCCTCGGCAAGCAGATGGCGACGCAGCGTCGACGGCGACATGTGCATGTTGCGGGCCATCTCCTCGAAGCTCGGGACACCCGCTCTGAAGTCCGTGCCGAGCAGCGACCGAATGGCCGCGCTGGTGCTGACGACCTTGTTGTCGGATGACCAGAGCTGGTACGGACCTGTGTCGAGAAAGTCCTCGAGCGACCGGGCATTGTGAACGACGCGATACTCGAGAAATGCCGCGGGAAATTCGATCACCGTTTCGTCGGCATCGAACTCCACCGGGCAGCGAAACAGCTCCCGAATGCGGCCCGCATACACAGGGGAGAGCGCTCCGCCTGCGATGCTCACGCCCCGCGGCTCGATGTCCCTGCCGATCAGCCAGCCGCAGAAACCGTACCAGGTTTCGAGCCCCGAGCATTTCGCGACGGACGTGCACTCCTCGATCGTCCAGTTGCTCGGCGCGAATGCGTCATTAATCTTGCCCTCATCGACGATGTACCGGAGTCTGGCGATGTCCGGATCGTTCACGCGAAGTTCGACACGATGGCCGATGACGGGAAACAGAAGAGCATCAAAGCGCTGCGCGCGGGCCAGTGCATCGTGCAGCGTCGTGCAGCCGATGATGCTGTAGCACATCATGCGAAATGCCTCGCTGCCGATGCCGGCCGCCCACGGCACGGGCCGCCGATCCTTTTGCAGGCGCTCGACGAATTCCTTGTAGATGAGTGCGTAGTAAATGCTCGGAACGGAGTCGTCGGGCGTCGCATCCAGCACGCGCTGCACGTCGAGTCCGACGCTTCGGGCAACGTCGACCGGATCCAGGCCGACGTTCTCGATATAGGCCAGCAGCCGGTGAATCTTGCGGGCGGGAAACAATACGCTGTCCGCCTGCGGCATAGAGTGTGATTCTGTGGCGGTCACCGATTCGTCGTCAGGCTGGGCTCAAAAGACAGTCAAAATGCACCATGGTGTTCTATTCTAGGCCTGGTCTGTGTGCTTAGCTAGGAACGGACGATTTTCGACGGAGCAATGACATTGGAAACCTTGCTGGATATCGAAAACATCAAGCAGCTCAAATACCGGTATTTCCGATCACTCGATACGAACGACTGGAAACTGTTTGCAGAGTGTCTGACACATGACTGCACGGCCGACTACGGCGACGGGAAATACAGTTTCGAAAGTGCACGCGAGATCGTCGACTTCATGTCGGAAAACATGTCGGCGAGCACGTTTCTGTCGATGCACAACGGCCACCATCCGGAAATCGAAATCGACGCTAACGGGATAAGCGCCACCGGCGTCTGGTATCTCCAGGACACGATCCTGGATCTCGCGAACAAGGCTCGTCTCTATGGAACAGGGATCTACCACGACAGATACGTCAAGGAGGACGGCGCGTGGAAGATCAGCCACACGGGCTACGCGCGTATCTTCGAATGCGTCGAGCCGCTGGGCGAGCACCACCGCGTGCTGAAAAACATGTTCGACAAGGCCGCGCCTGCCTGAATCAGAATCAAAGCAAAAACGGCACGATCGCCTTGCGGTCCTTCGGGTAATCGTCGAAGTTCTTGTGAAACCACTTGTGCGTGTAGATCGCGCGCGGCACCAGGTTTGCAATCGTCGTCGCGAGTACGAATACGGCTCCCAGGTTCCAGGTCATTACCGCAAAGCCGGTAAACGACAGGATTTCGCCGAGATATTGCGGACACGTGACGAACCTGAATCCGCCGCCGTACGGGATTTTGTAACGCGGCTCGTCCGGCGACGGGTTTCGCGAGCGCAGGTTTCGGAGTACCGAATCCGAGTGGATGTTCAGCGTAAACCCGAAGACATAGATTCCGAGCCCGATGAGAAATCGGGGATCCCGGATCCAGTCCATTACGTAATGATCGCCGAACTCGGAAATGT
Source organism: Woeseiaceae bacterium (assembly GCA_041598895.1). Taxonomy (GTDB): domain Bacteria; phylum Pseudomonadota; class Gammaproteobacteria; order Steroidobacterales; family Woeseiaceae; genus UBA1847. The sequence continues at coordinate 9,347 of JBFHXQ010000046.1, forward strand.
ACGCAGCGTTGAAGTAGCCGTGCAGTGACAGGGTAAACCAGCCGAGCAGCACGACGCTGATGTCGAAGGACGACTTTGTCCCCGGCTGGACGCGCATCAGCAGCGGCGTAATCAGGGCGCGATTCGTGTAGTGGATCATCCAGATCGCGAGGAAGAACAGCGGTACCGGCTCGAGAGCGTTCCGGCCCATGAAGTAAATGATCGGGAACACGAGGAGCCCCGGGAATTCCATCAACACCCAGCCGAACTTCGAGCCGAGCTTCACGCCTTCGCCGCTCTTCGCGAATCGGCCGCCGTACTGGGCCGTGCCGAAGATGCTCGACAGCAGAATCAGTCCCGCGTACACGAAACCGATCAAAAGCAGTGTGTCGTAGAGCGTGTTGCCGGTGTACCACTTCATCCGGGAATCCCCTTAATTTGCAACGGCTTTTTTCTGTGATCTGCGTTGTCGCGGACAAAAATAGCCAATTTACCCGGTGCCCGACAGGACAAAACTGTTCAATCGCACGTGCCAAAGAGTTCGGTGGGAGTAAAAAGTCACGAAATTACAGCATCTTATTTGCACACAGGCAGGTGCACTTTTTTGCTAACGAATTCGATCGGATTCGTGATTCTGGCGCCGCATACCGCGTGGTACCGTCTTCGCAAATAACGACAGACGTGACGACGTTTTTGATTCGGAGGGCGCGTGGACAAGATCGATTTCCGTGATCAGGAGGGCCTTAAAGCCCTGGTGACCGAGGAGTTCAGCGACTGGAGCAGGCCGGTCACCGTAACCCAGGGAATGATCGACATCTTCGCCGATCTCAGTGGCGACAAATTCTGGCTGCATACCGATCCGCAACGATGTGCGACGGAAAGCCCGTTCAGGAAAACGATCGCGCACGGATTCCTGGTGCTGTCGCTGATATCGAAGATGCCCTGCGGCATCGACGTCGTTGACGGCGTGTGCGGCTACAGTCATATGTTGAACTACGGCTCGGACAAGCTGCGTTTCCTGAATGCCGTGCCGGTCGACAGCGATATTCATGCGCGGGCGCGCGTCGTCTCGGCGGAAGTCATGGACAACAAGACCAAGGTCACGACGGCGATACACGTGCACGTCGTCGGCGACGATCGGCCGGCTCTGATCGTCGAGCTGGCGTTTGTCTTCATGTGACGTTCGGAATACCGCCACAGCACTCATTCCTACCGGAGCAACGAACATGAGAGAGGCAGTTATCGTCGAAGCGGTGCGCACACCGATCGCGAGGGGCAAGCCGATCGTGGGAGACCTGCACGGGTTCCACGCGGCCGAGCTGCTGGCGCTTTCGTATCGGGAGCTGATCAGGCGCTCCGGCCTCGATTACGCCGACGTCGACTACCTCGCGGGCGGCTGCGTAACCCAGGCCGGGGAGCAGTCGAGCAACGTGACGCGAACCGCCTGGCTGTCGATCGGTGAGGACTACACGGTCGGCGGCACGACGCTGGATACGCAGTGCGGCTCGGCCCAGGCGGCGAACCACGTCGTCTCGGCCATGATCCGGTCGGGCAGCTTCGATATCGGTATTGCCGCCGGCGTGGAATCGATGAGCCGCGTCACGATGGGCTCGAACGTGATGAACGGACCCGGCTTCTACCAGCCGGAGAACTGGCCGTGGGACAGCATTCCGGATCAGTTCGCCAGCGCAGAAAGGCTCGCGGAGAAGCGGGGCATCACGCGCAGGCAGGCCGACGAGTTCGGCCTGCGCTCCCAGAGACGCGCAAAGACAGCCTGGGACGAGGGGCGCTTCGACCGCGAGGTGTTCGCGGTGGAGGCGCCGGTGCTGGACGAGTCCGGCAAGGCGACGGGCGACTTCAGGACCGTCATCCGCGACCAGGGTCTCCGCGACACGACGATGGAGGGCCTCGAATCGCTGCGCCCGATCAAGGACGGTGGCATTCATACCGCCGGCACGTCGTCGCAGGTGTCCGACGGCTCGGCCGCGATCCTCTGGATGAGCGCGGAGGAGGCGGAACGGCGCGGGCTGAAGCCGCGCGCGCGCATCGTTTCGGACTGCATCGTCGGCACCGATCCGTTTTATCTGCTCGACGGCCCGGTCGACGCGACGAAACGGCTGTTTGCGCGCTCCGGCATGACGAAGAACGACATCGATCTGTTCGAGGTCAATGAGGCGTTCGCCGCCGTCGTACTGTCGTGGGCGCAGGTCTACGATATCGACATGGACAGGGTCAACGTCAACGGTGGCGCCATTGCGTTGGGGCATCCCGTCGGATCGACGGGCGCAAGGCTGATCTGTTCAGCGCTTCACGAACTCGAGCGGGCCGACAAGTCGACGGCGCTGATTGCGATGTGCTGCGGATCGGCCGTGGGTACCGGCACGATTATCGAGCGGCTGTGAGGAGAACCCGATGAGCGAACTCGACGGAAAAGTTGCGATTGTCACCGGTGCGGGACGCGGACTCGGCCGCGAGGAGGCGATCGATCTGGCAGCGCATGGCGCCCGCGTCGTTATCAGCGACATCGATCGACCGGAAGCGAAGCTGGCTGCCGACGAAACGGTCGACGCGATCCGGGAAGCCGGTGGCGAAGCGACGCTCGTCCTCGGCGACTGTGCGAGCACGGAAGACGCGAAGCGCTTGTTTGCTGCGGCGCTCGAAACCTACGGCGACGTCAACATCCTGATCAACAACGCTGGCTTCCTGCGCGACAAGACGATCTTCAGCATGAGTGACGAGGAGTTCGACAGCGTCGTGCGCGTACATCTGCGCGGCCATTTCGTGAACATGCGCAATGCCACGGCATACTGGCGCGAAAAAGCGAAGTCGGGTGAGCCGGTGTACGGCCGCCTGATCAGCACGTCGTCCGAGGCAGCGCTTTACGGGTCTGCGGGCCAGCCGAATTACGCCGCCGCGAAGTCGGGTATCGTCGCGATGACGATGGGTGCCGCGCAGCTGATGATCAAGTACGGCGTTACCTGCAACGTACTGATGCCCCGCGCGGCAACGGATATGACGATGCAGGGACCGACGGCGGCACTGTTCAAAGCGCCCGAGGAGGGCTTCCATCAGTTCGACCCGGCGAACGTTGCGCCGGTCGTGAGCTATCTGTGTTCGCCGCGCGCCGCGCACATCTCGGGCGAGGTTTTTATCGTGTGGGGCAACCAGGTCTCCGTCGTGAAGCGACCCGAGCCTCGCGAGCCGCACGTCAACCCCGACGGCGAGACGCGCTGGACGCCCGACACGCTGCACGCAAGTTTGTCGACGTACTTCGACGACACGCA